>DASZCJ010000001.1:0-7769 GCA_035943155.1 Xanthobacteraceae bacterium
CGGCCCGAAGGGTCGCAACGTCGTCATCGAAAAATCGTTCGGCGCCCCGCGCATCACCAAGGACGGCGTCACCGTCGCCAAAGAGATCGAGCTTGAAGACAAGTTCGAGAATATGGGCGCGCAGATGGTGCGCGAAGTCGCGCAGAAAACCAATGATCAGGCCGGCGACGGCACCACCACCGCGACGGTGCTGGCGCACGCGATTGTCAAAGAAGGTGCCAAGGCGGTCGCTGCCGGTATGAACCCGATGGACCTCAAGCGCGGCATCGAACTCGCGGTTAAGGCGGTGGTTGCCGACATCAAGAGCCGCGCCAAGAAAGTCGGATCGTCATCCGAAGTCGCCCAGGTCGGCACGATTTCCTCGAACGGCGATGCCAGTGTCGGCAAGATGATCGCTGAAGCGATGCAAAAAGTCGGCAACGAAGGCGTCATCACCGTCGAGGAAGCAAAATCGCTCGGCACCGAGGTCGAAATCGTCGAGGGCATGCAATTCGACCGCGGCTACGTCTCGCCCTATTTCATCACCAATGCGGAGAAGATGGTGGCGGAGTTGGAAGACGCCTACGTGCTGCTGCATGAGAAAAAACTTTCGCAGCTCCAGGCCATGCTGCCGCTACTCGAGGCCGTGGTGCAGTCGGGCAAGCCGCTTTTGATCATCGCCGAGGACATCGAAGGCGAAGCGCTCGCTACGCTCGTAGTCAACAAGCTGCGCGGCGGATTGAAGGTCGCCGCGGTCAAAGCGCCAGGCTTCGGCGACCGCCGCAAGGCGATGCTTGAAGACATCGGCGTCCTCACCGGCGGCCAGCTCATTGCCGAGGACCTCGGCATCAAGCTTGAAAATGTAACGCCGACGATGCTCGGCCGTGCCAAGAAAGTCGTGATCGAGAAAGAAAAAACCACGATCATCGATGGGGCCGGCAAAAAGAAGGACATCGAAGCTCGCGTCAGTCAGATCAAGGCGCAGATCGAAGAGACCACTTCCGACTATGATCGTGAGAAGCTCCAGGAGCGACTTGCCAAGCTCGCCGGCGGTGTCGCGGTGATCCGCGTCGGCGGCGCGACCGAGGTTGAGGTCAAAGAGAAAAAAGATCGCGTCGAGGACGCGCTCAATGCCACGCGCGCGGCCGTCGAAGAAGGTATCGTCGCCGGCGGCGGCGTTGCGCTGCTGCGCGCCAAGAAAGCGATCGGCAAGCTGCGCAGCGACAATCCCGACGCGCAGGCGGGCATCAACATCGTGCTCAAAGCGTTGGAAGCTCCGGTGCGGCAGATCGCCGAGAATTCCGGCTTCGAAGGCTCGATCGTAGTCAACAAGATCCTAGAGAATAAATCGGAGACCTACGGGTTCGACGCGCAGAGCGAAAATTACGTCGACATGATCGACAAAGGCATTGTCGATCCGGCCAAGGTCGTGCGCGCGGCACTGCAGGACGCAGCCTCGGTTGCGGGGCTTTTGGTTACGACCGAAGCCATGGTCGCTGAATTGCCGAAGGACAAGCCGGCGATGCCGGCCATGCCCGGCGGCGGCATGGGTGGAATGGGTGGAATGGACTACTGAACGCCATCGACATCCGGCATTAGAAAACGAGGGCGCGGCGCAAATCCGCGCCCTCTTCGTTTCGGCTGTTGCCAGTTAAGCGCAGCATCCGGCGCGGCGGAAATCTGGATTGTATTGAAATTATTTCAACAATCCGGCAGCGATGCCGTTCCAGGCCGGACCGGCTTTGAGGATGGCTCCGGGCAAAACGCCGTGAGCGCCAACGCCAGGATCGCGAGCGCGATCGCCGGCAGGACGTTTTCGCCGACAAATTGCCAGGTAATGAGCAGGATCAAGAGGAGAACGGCGACCCCTGCCGGTATCGATCGCCCGGCCACCGATCCTCCAAAATGGCCGGGTTCAGTGGCCGACAACGTCCCCTCCGATAATGCGATTGTGACAGTTTACTTGAACATAACTCCATCTGCTATTCGTAGCTGAAACTTGGCCCAAGCGTCCGTCGCAGCCCAGCTGCAAGGCGCATAAGCAGCGAGACTTGTGACGGCCGCGCTAGAATTTCCCACACCATTGCGCTGACATCCGTGCTGCCGCCGGGCGCCATGGCCAGCAGCGCAGCTGGCGGCACGGCCCGGTGGGCCGGATCGATGATGACGCGCACGGCAGCAAAGGCGAGGCCGTGCGAAGCAGCTACCCCGCCTACCAGGTGCGATTCCATGTCGACCGCCACCGCACCGGTGAGCGCATGCAGCCTGCACTTGTCTGCCGGATCTGACACGACCGAATTGACGCCGACGATTGGACCGTGCAGCGCGCCGGGTATCATATCGGTCAGCTTGCGCGACCACAGCGGATCGGTCGGCCACAGCGCCGGGTAGTCGATGATCGCCGAGGCGACCACGCAGTCGCCAGGAACGAGATCCGGTGCAAGACCGCCGGCAACGCCGAAACTGATAATGCTGCGGCACCCCGCGCTAATCGCGAGCTGCAGGAGTTCGGGCGTTTCGCGGCCCCGGCACATGACGAGCACACCCGGCCCGGCTGCGATCCGGGCTTCGAACGCCAAGCCGACCAGCGCGATAACCGACCGCTCCGAGAGCTCCGAAAGTTCGAGCGCGTCGCCGCCGTTAGGATCCGCCAACGAGCGGACTGACGCCGCACCATGACCGTTAAAGTCGATGCGATGATTGCTCCAGCTTTGGTTGCTCCAGCGTTGGCTGCTCCAGCTTTCGCTCCAGGCTTCCCGCCAAGCTTCTCGCCAATTTTGACGCCATCGGGTCTGTGGCTGCGCGGCATTGGAAAAACTAGGCCACGACCAGGAAAACTTGTTCAGCATAATTGAACCCAGCTCAGGTAATTGACCGACTATTCCGACGATTCAAACCACGGTCGCCAATTATGCGGTTGCCTGTCGCAGGGAACCGCCAAGCGGTTAAGCCATTTGTTCGCGTGTCAATCCGTAGCGCTGCCGCAATTGCCGGCGCGACAAAAAGACCAGCGTGCGGTCGCGCCGCAACGTGTCGGCCCGAAGCGCCGCGGAGTTGCGCGCAAGCACCATCATCGAGATGAGGATATTCTCGCCGAACCAGTGAATCTGCTGGCGGAATGAACGCGAATTTGCACCCGCAATTCGCTCGAAGCCGAAACGGGCGACGAACCGGGTCAGCTGAGCGCTGCGTTCAGCGGGTTGAAAGGTCATATTGGCGCAAATCGCGATCACGTCGTCGAGATCGGACCGCGCGTCGAGAAAGCCCGCCAGCTCCCGCAGCGAAATCTCAAATGCCTGATTGACGCGGCGCGCCCAAGCCAGCGTCGGTCCTTTTCCGTTAAAACATGGAAATTGCTCATTCCAGACATGCAGATTGACGACCCGGTCCCCGGCGCGAATGCAGGTGCCATCGGACAGCACATAATTGTCATTGCTCGCAGCGAGCTGGATACGAAACAGACAGTCGGGGGAATTGGTGTACTCAATTACCCCGTGGCGAAGCCGCAGCCGATCGTCCAGCGCCGCGACCATCGCTTCCAACCACGGAAATTGTCTAACGTCCGCGCTCTGAAAGTTTTTGATGCCGGTTTCCATAAGGCAGTCCGCGCGTACCCCGCCTGAAAAACCTCTTGCCAGTGAGAAAGTTTCGTCGCCTTTCTGACATAAGTTGCGCCGCTTTATTTGCTCGCCAAAACCTCCGTCGTCAACTCGTCATAGAGCAGCGCAAGCGTGACCTTAACCACCAAGGCCACCGGAACGGCCATGATCACGCCGACGACACCGAACAAAAACGCGCCCGACAAAAAGCAAAAGATCACCAGCACCGGATGCAGCCGCGCCGCGGCGCCAAGCGCGAGCGGGCCAAACAGCTGGTCGATGGAAATCCGCAGGGCAGTGGCATAAATCGCATAGGCGACAATTGCGCCGATTCCGGCGGCATAATGAATCGCTACCAGCCCGGCAATCACAGCCGAGGCGCCAGGCCCGACCACGGGAATCATTTCCAGCACACCGGTGAGCAGAGCTAAAAGCACGGCGTGCGGAAGACCGAGCACCAAGCCCAATCCCACATAAGCGGCGGAGGCGGCATAGGCGACCACGACAAGGACGCCGATGAAATAACGTTTGAGTACCGGGTCGAGAACCGTCCAGATATGCATGATGAGCGGCCGCTGTCGCGGCGGCACTAGCCGCAGCAGCCCGCGCATTATGCCCGGCCCGCTCAATAGGAAATAAAACAACAGCACCAGTGTCAGGATGAGGCCGAACATTGCGCCGAAAGCGACCGCACCAAAACGCGCCAGGACAGTGGTTTGTGAAAACCAATTACGCAGCCCGCTGCCAGCCGCGTCCGCGAGCTGCGCTGCGTCCATAGGCTGACCGAGCAGGCTGATTTTACCGCTGCCGATCAGTCCCTCGGCCAAGGCGTGGATGATGGCTTCGAAATCATTGAAGAGATGCGTCGTTTCGCTCGCGAGCGGCGGAATGCCGAGATAGCCGATGGCTATCGCAAACAGCAAAAACACGGTGAAGGCTGCCAACGCAAACAGCGGGCGCGGCATCCGACTTCGTGCCGTCGCCCAGTCAATTGCGGGAGTAGTAATGTAGGCAAGCAGCCCGGCGATGACGAAGGGCGGTAGGATCCATTGAATTTCATAAAGGATGAGCGCAATCGCAATCAGCGCGAAGATCGTCGTCTGTGTGGAAATCCTGCCGACATGCTCATGATCCCGCCCACGGTCGCGGCTGCGCGCATCGGGCGCCTCGCGCTTAAGGATTGCGCTCATTGAATGACGCCCATCGAGATCCCGCAAAGCGTCCTACTCATGGCATATGGCTCATGGAGCGGTTTATGGAGCGGCTTATTGAGCGGTTCATGGATAGGTGCGGCCTTTCCAACTGACGCGGCCGGACAGGCGTCGCCATACGCTGTCAATCGCCATGAGCGCGCCAGCGGAATAGCCAAGGGGAAATAACAGCCCGTACCACAGCGGAATTTCGAAATAGGATGCGCCCGCAATGTGCAGGCCGAGTGCCGCAGCAGAGCCGAGAAGGCCGGGAATCAATGCAATGCAAGCCCCGGAACTGCCCTGCCCGCAACCTATGGCGTCGTTCAGCGGGATCAACCAGGCCGCCCAGGCGAGCACGATCGCCGCGGCAGCGATCGTGATTGTCCGTAGCGGTCCACCGAGCATTTCGCTCAAGTTTTTTGCGATACCGATCCATAGCGCCGACCAACCGCGATACATGCGCGTCGACAGGACCTGACGGCCATCCTGAAGAATCGCATAGCCGCCTGAGCGCTTGATAAGTCGCGCCAGCATCAGGTCCTCGCAAATAGCGCCGCGGACCGCCGCATGCCCGCCGACCGCTTCGTAACAAGAGCGGCGCACCAACAAGAATTGACCGGTCGCCGTCACTTCGCTGCCGTTGCGCGCCTGCACGGTGCGTAAATCCTGACAGAAGGCGAGCAGATATAATCCGCAAGGCATCACCAGGCGCTCGGCGAAGCTTTTCAGCTCTTGCCGTGGCGCGAGCGACAATAGATCGAGGCCTTCGGCGCTGACTGCCGCGATTGCGCTCGCTATCAGCGCCGGCTCGCCCCAGACATCGGCATCTATGAAGCACAGCCATTCGACGTCCTGCTCGACGGCACGCGCGCCGATCCAGCAGGCATGCGATTTGCCGACCCAATGCGGCGGCAGCGGCGGACTGCGCAGGATGGTGAGTTGCGGATATTTTTGCGCCAGTGCTGTCGCGATCGCGAGCGTTGCATCGCTGGAATGATCGTCGACAACGATGATGCGCAGACGCGGCACCGGATAGGTCTGTTCGACCAAGCTGATTAAACAACGGCTAATATTGGCCGCTTCATCGCGCGCCGGAACGACGACGGCAATGCTTGGCGCATGGTCTGGCAGTGGCGGTTTGGCCGACTCGAGGCGTCGCAGCAGGTCACGCTGGTTGAAAGCCCGGGCAACCAGCCAAATCACGGCCGCAAGCCAAATCGCCGATAAAACGAGGTTCACGGTTCCACCGCCCCGGGAAAGGCTGCAATTGTATTTCGCTGCCTCAATCCCGAGCGGTTCCCTCGGGTTCCGCAGTCGGGCGCGCCGACGCTTCACGCCGGCCGGATCAGGAACATCGCTTCCCCTCGCCCGTTTTCAGTTGTGCCGCGCACGCGGCGGCAAATTGCGTTAATGCGACCTGCTTTCGTGCGAGCAGTGGAGGTGCTTACTTGCACGGAGAGCGACTGGCACGACCAAAGATGACCAGGGCTGAATTCTTTTGGCGGAGCGTGATTTTCATTTCGGTCGCGCTCGTTCCAGTTCTGGTGTGGTTTCTCTTCGACGTCATTCTCATTGTTGTCGGCGCCATTCTCATTGCTGTGTTGCTCCGCCTGGGCGCCGAGCCGTTCTGGCGCTGGGGCAAGCTGCCAGAGAGCGTCGCGCTGATCCTTTCGAGTCTGTTTATCGCGGCCGTGGTCGCTGGCGCGGGTTACCTATTCGGAACGCAGATCGAGAACGAACTTACCGACGTCATGCAGCGCTGGAATAGCGCCGTGACGCACATCATGGGGCAATTGCAAAATTCGTCGAGCGGGAAGCTCATTTTGCAGCACATTCAGGGAGGGAACGGCTTCACCCTGCCTGGCATGCTGAGCAGCATCTTTACGGTAAGCATCAGATTTCTTGAGGCGGTGGTCGTGACCGTCATCGGCGGTGTTTATCTCGCGATCCAGCCACGGCTATACCGCGGCGGTTTTGCGCAATTGTTTCCGCGCCGCTTGCGCAAGGAGGCGAACGAGACGATCGATGACATCGGACAGGCGCTGCGACTGTGGCTGATTGCCGACCTAATCCAGATGGTCCTGATCGGGACACTCGCCACGGCTGCGGTCTGGTTGATCGGATTGCCGTCGCCCTTGGCGCTCGGTGTCATCGCCGGACTCGCCGAATTTGTTCCTTATCTTGGGCCGATCGTTGCGGC
Source organism: Xanthobacteraceae bacterium (assembly GCA_035943155.1). GTDB lineage: Bacteria > Pseudomonadota > Alphaproteobacteria > Rhizobiales > Xanthobacteraceae > BOG-931. The sequence continues at coordinate 6,972 of DASZCJ010000001.1, forward strand.
GGTGCCGGCTATCCTGGTGGCGAGCACGCAGGGGCTGAACGAAGCGCTGTGGACGATCGTGGCCTACATCGTGATCCATCAGCTCGAAGGAAATCTGGTTGCCCCGCTGATCCAGCGCCAGCTTATCTTCATTCCGCCGGCCGTCATGCTTTTGGGTATCGTCACCGCGCTATTCGTATTCGGCGGTGTCGCGGTGATCTTTGCCGGCCCAATCGCTGTGATGATCTTCGTAGCAGTCAAGAAACTATATGTTCGCGACAGTCTCGGAGAACCGACCGTGCTTCCCGGCGAAGACGGCCGACTAACGGAATCCACCCGACGGGCGTATCAATTGGTCATCAGACGGAAGCGCAGCGGGGTAGCGCCCAACAGGTCGATGAGATCGCCATTGCGCCGCCAATTGGTGACCTGCGCCAGGGCCGCTAAAAGTTTTTCATCGCGCGACTGACGCTCCGGGTCGCACTGCGGGCTTTGCAAATCGCCCGGCGCTATCGTGATCGAATTATCGCCGACGGTCGCTTGCGCTCGAGCGCGGGCGCACCACAAGTCGATCGACGCCGTTCCATTCTCTTGAATTTCGATTATCGGAATGCGTTTCGAGCCGCGCATCGGTGCGGCATCAAGCATTAAGGCGGCGCCCAATGGGAACGGTTCGCTCGCTGGCGCGGGCGCAATCCCCGTTGCGAACACGAAAGCAACGAGACCGAGGTAAAACGTATCAGATCCGTCGTCACGTCGATCCACGCAATTTAAAGAATTAAAGGCGGACGATGTTTGGCGGCGGCGCTCACAGAGATG
>DASZCJ010000002.1:0-4817 GCA_035943155.1 Xanthobacteraceae bacterium
GCGCTATGCACTGATTGGCCCGAACGGGGCCGGCAAGACCACGTTGATCAATCTGATGACCGGTATGCTTCGCCCCGATGCCGGTCAGATTCTGCTCGGTGGCGAAGATGTCACGGCGCTTGCGCCCAAAGACCGCGTGCGACGTGGGCTCGCCCGCACCTTTCAGATCAATTCGCTATTTCCCCATCTCACAGCGCTGGAATCGGTGGCGCTTGCGGTTTGCGAGCGCCGCCACGTCGCACAGACCTGGTGGCGGCGACTAATCGCCTATCGCGAGGAAATCGACGAAGCCTACCAGATCCTCGCTGCGCTGATGCTGGACGCGGTTTGCCATCGCCCGGCGCGCGAACTCCCCTATGGTCAGCAGCGGCTCCTCGAAATCGCGCTGGCGCTGGCGAGCCGGCCCAAGGTCCTGTTGCTCGACGAGCCGGCCGCCGGCGTGCCGCGCGACGAAAGCAATGAGCTGTTCGCCGCCATCGCCGGACTGTCCCGCGACATCACCGTGCTGTTCATCGAGCACGATATGGAGCTCGTCTTTCGCTTCGCCGCCCGCGTGATTGTCATGGTTGGCGGCAGCATTTTGCTTGAAGGCACGCCCGCCGAGATCGCAGCCGATCCGCAGGTGCGTGCCGTGTATCTTGGCAAGACGCCGCGAGGGCTGCGCAATGGCTGAGCCGTTGCTCGCCCTCGCCGATCTGCGCGCTGGTTACGGTCCTGCCGTCGTGCTCGACGAGATTTCACTCGACCTTACGGCGCAAGGCAGCCTCGCCGTGCTCGGGCGCAACGGCGTCGGCAAGTCGACGCTTCTCCTCACGATCATGGGCTACACGCGGGTGAGCCGCGGCCGCATCGTCTGGCGCGGCGCCGACATCACTTTCGCGCCGCCGCATCGCCGGGCGCGCGCCGGCATCGGCTGGGTGGCGCAGGAGCGCGAGATCTTTTCGACGCTGACGGTCGAGGAAAATCTCACCGTCGCCGCCCGCGACGGACACTGGTCGCTGCGGCGCGTCTACGAGTTGTTTCCGCGACTTGCCGAACGCCGGCGCAATCTCGGCAATCAACTGTCGGGCGGCGAGCAGCAGATGCTGGCGATCGCGCGTGCGCTCATGACCAATCCGGCACTGCTGTTGCTCGATGAGCCGTTCGAGGGCTTGGCGCCGATCGTGGTGGAAGAACTCACGGCGGCGATCCGGCGGATGATCGCGGAACGCTCCAATGCCTTCGTCCTGGTCGAGCAGCACGCCGAAATCGCGCTGCCGTTGACTGAAAATGTCATCGTGCTGGAGCGCGGCCGCATCGTGCATCGCGGCCCCTCGACGGAGCTGCTTGCCAATCACGCCGCACTTGAGCGGCTTATCGGGTTAAAGCTGGCGGAGGTTTGATACTGGTTGGCGCAGCAACATAAAAATCCAATCGCGCCGCTTACGCTTTGGATTTGGTTTTCGCCTCGGCGGGTTTAGCTTTTTCATCCTGCGCCAAGCGCAAAGCGCGCAGCCGGTGCATATTCTTAATGGCGGCGGCGTGCCGCGCCGCTTCCTGCTTCAATGCCTCATTGATTTCTGCTTCTCGCCTTTGATTGCGGTCCAATGTGGCCTCAGAACGTTGCGTAGCCGACATAAAAGCCTTCCGTGCTGAAAGCGATATGCCATCAATGTGGGGATGCAAAACGGCATTCTCAAGCATGCGCCGGCATCTTCACCCCGGTGTCCTTCGCGACCGCCGCCAGCTCCTCCCATAACTTTGCCGGAATTGGAATACCGGATTTACGGCGCACGGTTTCGGTGCGATTGCCGCGTTCGCCGGGCAGCAAAATCTCGTCGAAACTTGTTTGTCGCGGGAGTGCCTTGACCACGGCAGCGAGCGCGTCGGCGTCGGTCTTAAAATCGATGAGCGGTCGGAACGTCGCGATGTCGATGGCGAGCATCGCGGTATTGCCAGTATGGCGTGTGCGCTTTTGCGGCCCGAGCGCGGGCGCTTGGATCGGCGCTGCCGCAAGCACGCTCGCCAGCATCTCAAACATGAAAGCAAGTCCCGATCCTTTGGGGCCGCCCAGCGGCAGCAGAATCTCGGCATCTTTGGCATCGGTTGTCGGCTCGCCGGCGGCGGTGAGCACGGTGCCCGGCGGCAGCGCCGCGCCAGTGGCGCGCGCCTGCAAGATCTTGCCGTTCGAAATCGTGCTGGTCGCCATATCGAGCGCGATCGGACCATTGCCGCTTGGCACTGCAATCGCGATCGGACTGGTCGCCATGCTGGCGACGCGCGCGCCATGATAGGCCATTAAAGTCGGGCCGGCGCCCATTAGCACGGCGGCGCAGCCGCGCTCGGCGATCCACTGAGCGTAGCGCCCGATCGCGCCGGTATGGGTCGTGTGGCGAATAAGGGCGAAGCAGACACCGGTCTGTTTCGCCCGCTCGACCGCGCGGGCGGCCGCCTGCATGACCGCAACCGGCCCGAAGCCGTGGCCACCATCGACGATCAAAGTCGCGGCGCGGTCATGCACCAGACGCGGCTGCGCTTTGGCATCGATCTCACCGCGCTCCAAAAGCTTCACATAGCGCGGCAGGCGCGAGACGCCATGGCCATCGGAGCCGCGCAGATTGGCCCAGACCAGACCTTGCGCGACGATCTCGGCGTCACCGGCGCTGGCGCCATGCTTGACCAGAATTTCACGAATGAAGCGGCCAAGCTCCTCGTGCCCGACGGCCTTGGCACCGGCGCTCATGAGAGCCTCCGTGCTGGGAAATAGGCGTCGAGCCAGTTGCGCAGCAGCGTCCAGACCCGCGTCGAATTTTCCGCGAACAGAAAATGATCAAGGCCGCTGAACAAATGCAGCTCGGTCGGCTGGCCGGCGTGCTTGAACAGCTCGATCGATTGTTCGGTCGGCGTCACCGAGTCATTGGCGGCATGGTTCAGCAATAACGGCCGCGGGGCAATTTTTCCCACCACCTCCTCGGCGCGAAAGTCGAACATGCTCTGCGCCGTCTCGGCGGGAAACATTTCGACCGAATTCGGTGCCAGCATTCCGATCTTCTGGCGCTCGAGATTTTCGCGCACGTGGTCGGGAATGGGCACAATATCGTAGCGCGGCACCATCAGCGATTTGCCGGTCCGCGCGCGATAGGCGCGGCCCTCTTCGAGCATTTTGGTGAATTTGGCCCAGGTCTCCGGCGTGCGATGCTGGCCGCGAAATTTACGTTCGCCATGGCCCCAACCGCCGTTCGAGATGACGGCTGCGAGGCGCGGATTGGTGCCGCCGGCATAAACCGCCACGGCGCCGCCAAAGCTCGAACCGATGGCGCCGATCCGCTCCGGATCGACGGCGGGATGCGTTCCCAGAAAGGCCAGCGCATTGCCAAGATCCTCAACCTGTTCGAGACAGATCACGCGGCCGAATTCGCCTTCGCTTTTGCCACAGCCGCGCATGTCGAAGCGCAATGTGACGTAGCCGAAATCGTTGAGCGCGCGGGTCGGCTGCAACACATTGGTGCTGTCCGAATTCGAGCCGAAGCCGTGCAAGACGAGGAACGCGGCGCGCCGTTCGGATGTGTGCAGATCCGCGGGCACGCCGAGCACGCCATGCAGGCGCAAGCCCGCGGAATTGAAGCTGACGACCCGTTCTTTTGCGCTTTCTGGCACGCCGTTGTCCCCACCGCCGTTTGGCCGGCGGCACTTTAGCGATTTGCCGCGGCGGCGGAAGGGGATGCAGGCTATCGAGATTCGGCGCTCAGGACAGCGACGGCGATGGCGTCAACGGCTCGGTTTGAGCGGCCCGGCTGGGCCAGCGTTCATGCGTCAGCGGCACGACAACTTTGACGCTATGACCTTTGCGCGAGAACGAATGAGTGACTTCACCATTGAGCTGCCGGCGAATGACCAAATCGATTAGCCGCATGCCGAAGCCAAGCTTGCGCGGCCGCCGCGCCGGCGGGCCGTTCTTCTCAAGCCAGTCGAGCGTCAGGGTCATGCCGCGCTGCGCGCGGCTGACCGACCAGCGCAATTCGAGCTGCCCCTTCGAGCGCGACAGGCTGCCGTGCTTGATGGCATTGGCGGCAAGCTCGTGCAGGGCCGCGCTCAAATGAAACACCGGATCGGGATCGAGATCGAAGTTCGGCCCCTCGAAGGACACCCGATCGATATACGGCCCCAGCACCACATAGAGCAGTTCCATGATCGGGATTGATTTCCAGCCGCCTTCGGTGATCAAGCGGTGGGCATTCGCCATCGCCAGCACGCGGGCCTGATATTTGCTGGTGAGGTCGGGAATGCCCTTGGAGGTGCGCGCCGTCTGCGAGAACAGCGCCAACAGTTGTGAAAACAGGTTGCCGGAGCGATGCCGCATATCGCGGATCATCAATTCATGGCGCTGCTCGAGCTGGCGGCGCTGAATAGCGCCGGCCAAAAGGTTGCCGACCGCGGCTAAGAAGGAAATTTCCTGCGCCCGGAAGCTCCGCCGTTTGGTAGTGCAGACACCAAGAATGCCGTAGGCACGCCGGTCGCGGCCGGCGATGGTCACGTTCAGCCCGCTCCTGCAATTGTGGTCCTTCAAATAATCCGGCACATCAAATCGTTTCTCCTCGGCAAAATCACCGATCACAATCGGGATGCCTGAGTCCAAGGTGAAGCTCGCCAAGCTTTTTGGCGCAGCGGTCAAAATTGACCCAATCAGATCGGATTTCCAGCCGTAGCCGGCGCGCAGCAATAACCCGGTATCGCCGGGCAGCAGCTCCAGGATTTTGACAAAGTCTACGGCGAGCGTGAGCGCAACCGTGCTGACCGCATCGTTGAAAAACCGTTCGAGGTCCGGCTCGGTCAGGGCT
>DASZCJ010000003.1:0-12491 GCA_035943155.1 Xanthobacteraceae bacterium
CGCCATTGCCGCGATCGCGCTGGCATAGGCGATATAGGTGCCGGCGCTGGCGGCGCGCGCGCCATTCGGCGCGACATAGGTAGCAACCGGCACCGGCGAAGCGAGAATCGCGCTGATGATCTTGCGCATCGAAGTGTCGAGGCCGCCCGGCGTGTTCATGCGCAAAACGATGAGCCGGGCATCGTCCGTGCGCGCGGCGGTAAGTTCGCGCGCGATGTAATCGGCGAGCGGCGGCCCGATAGCGCCCTCGATCTCGAGCACAATGGCGCGGTCAACGGCCGCGGCAGGCGTCGGCGGCAAAGCAAGCGCGGCCGCGGCCATCATCGCGAGCATGGCAAGATGCAGCGAAACGGTGCGCCAACCTGTCATGTCCCGCCGCATTGCCGCTCCCGCGCTCAGGAATGCATGGTAGCCGGTCAAAGCGGCAGACTGGAAGCGGTCTGGAGCGGAATTAGATTCGTCATGCCCGCGCATAGCCGTTCGCAAAACGGCGTCGCTTCGCTCGCCTATGGCGGGCATCCAGGTCTTAAATGTTGGGCTAACACAAAGACCTGGATGGCCGGAACAAGTCCGGCCATGACGTCTCATATGCCTAAGCGGCACACGCAAAAAATCTTACTGCTCGCCGCCGTATTTGATTCCGAGGTCCCGCTGAATCATCAGCCGGATGAACGGATCGGGATCGTCGCCGAGATAATCGTTGGAATTATAGATCGGGCCGCAATGGAACAAATTCGCGCCGCGACAGGACTGCGCGGCGCTAGCCGCCACAACTGTCCGCGGCATCCCGGCGTGCCGATGCTTTACCTTGTTGCCAGCATCGGCGCTCGACCCGGGCAAAACGAAAAAGCTGACCGATAAGCTGACAGTGAACGTGAGCAGAACGATTAAGAACTTCACAGTTCGTGCTCTCATGGCGGCTAATGTCATGGCGGCTAATGTCATGGCAACCAAATTAATGGTCTAAACACCCCGCAGGGCTTGTTATTCCAGCGATCCTCGTTGTGTCTTCGCCGAGCTGCAGCGGCTTCATAAAAAAAGCCCGAGCCGATGCTCGGGCTTTTGCAGTTCCATCACGTGAGAAGTTAGTCATCCTTGTGGATGATTACCTTCTTATCGCGCGGCTCTTCCTTCTTTTTGATCACCACTGTCCTACGATCGCGGTCGAAATCGCGATCTTTCTTTATGACGGTTGTGTCCTCCGCCTTAACCGGAGCAGCCGCAGGTACAGCTATGACGAATGCCGCTGCTATCGCAATTGCCAGAAAACGCATTTTCGATCTCCTTTTAGTTTTCAAAACGTGCTGGTGATTGGATTAGAACCAATGTGCAGCGTGGCCAACCCAATAGCCACTGCCGACTAGAACGACTGGAACACCGACCCACAGAATAATCGGAAGCAACGGCATAACCGTCTCCTTTATTTTCCGGCGCTATTGCATTTTTTTGGGCGCCGCCTAATAACGTTTGCGTACCGGTCGCGTTCCTGATGGTTTCCCGCGTTGGTGTGCATTGCATCAAGACCGTACCGAAACTGTAAACAAACACTTGGGTCTATTTTTTTCCGATCGGGCTGCACGACCCGTTCTTTGATCGCAGCAAGCAAACCGAAACAAAGAACAGATTCTTTTCGGCTTGCAATGCGCTGAAAATTGGGTGCGCCTGAAAAAGCAAGGAGCTCCGACTGGTCGACCAGATGCGGAGCTCCATGGCCCGACGTGTCATGACACTGTTAAGCCAGGCACAAAATAACGCCGCACCGGCCCATCGGTTCCTCCTGTAATGGAGGCAAGAAGCCAGCTTATGGCGATAATTTTTAAAGCGGCCGGTGCATCCGGCCGAGCAGCCATCCGATACCGAGCGCCACGACTGCGGTGGTGTAAGGCTGCGTTTCGATTGTGTTGCGTAGCCAACCGTCAACGGTAGTCGCGGTTTGCCGGGCTGCGTCGGCGGTTTGGCCGTAGAGATCTTGCGCAGCGCCAGTTGCCTGGTTGATCATGCCCTCGGTTTTTGTCTTGACGTCTCCGGTGGCGCGACCGACGCCCTCCTGCACTTTGCCGCCGACGTTGCGGGCCGTTCCTTCGAAGCGATTCTCATCCATGGACAACCTCCTAGTCGGGGAACACACGGCTTCCATGAACGTTCCCGGGCCGCTGCCGATAAGCGGACGGCCCCAGCGGACCGGCCCTAACCATGTAAAAAACATGGTGGACATGTCATTTGACGTGCGACCGACGCGTCGGATACCCGTCAAAGAAAAACCCCGGCTTACGAAGCCGGGGTTTGAAGTTTTCAAGCACTAGCGGCTTGAGCTTTTTGTTTTGCCAGTGCGGTTATCGGGAACCCACGTGGTGCTTTGCCTATCGTATTTAAAGCCCGGGGCGTTCTTGAGGGCATCTTTGGTGGTGTCGAGCGTCAAGTAGGTCTTGTTGTTCTTTTTCGTAGCTTTGATGGAGTTGAAACTCACAGCTACATCTTTTCCTCCGGCACCGAGGAAACCGCCGACGCCGACGATCGCGGCCTCGATCTGGCCATTCTGGCCGATCAGCACGTCCTTGATCTGTCCGATCTTATTCTCCTTCGGATCGTAGACGTTCTGCTTATACCAGTCAGTTACCGTTCGGCTGTTGGCCGGCACGCTGTTCATCACTTCGCCTCGACCAGCAGACGGCTGCTGTGCGAAGGCGGTGCTGCCGGCGACCAACATGCCGGCAACCGCTATTGCCGATACTTTTGCTATTACGACTTTCATCGCGTTCACCTTCTGGATAGTTGACCTGCTATTTCAACGTGCAGAGGCGGATCTGGTGCCATCAGCGTGTCTATTTTTCCCGCGTAGCGCGTTCCAGCATGGATTCGATTTCGACGGCTTTCGCCATCAACTCGTAACCTGCGACTTCCAGGGCCCCAGCTATTTGCTGTCTAAGGCCGGCGATTCTCGCGCAGTGAAAACAGTCTTCCGCCTCGCGCAGAAAGCGCTCTGCATCGGCGCGCGTGGCATCGCGATGCGGCTTGGAAAGGTCGACTGCTACATCCCTCAGTAATCTAGCGCTGAGTGAAACGATCAAATCGCGTAAGTGTCGATTTTCGGATTTCAGAGAGTGCAATTCAGAGTCTTGTTCGCCGGACATTTAGCTTTGGTCGTAGAAAAGCCGCCTTGAGCGATATTTGGGTTCTCCCTTACCTTGCGACAGCTGGTAATTTTACCGGTTTTGCTACTCGGCAATGTTACCTAAAATTTAGAGTCGACCCCGAATGATAAAGTGCGACGCACATTTACGTTCGCGTTGTGAGCTAGATCGCGCTGGTGGTCGAGACAGCAGCCTACTTGCCCTCGTTCCAAATATCGGCGGCGAGCTTCCAATCCTTGCCGACCTTCTGCCAGATCACGACGTATTTGCCGGTGACTTCCTTCGGCGGTGTCTCCTTTGTCTTTAAGCTGAAGGTGCCGATCTCGCGCGCCGCAGCAGGTCCCAAGCGCTTGACATCAAGCGTGGTGATTTTCGGATCGCTGACCTGCGCCGCCATGCCTTTCCACATCGCGCCAATCGCCGCCCTGCCCTTCACCATGGCAGCGCCTGGCGGAAACGCGGCCGCATCGGCGGTGTAGAGCGAGGCAACGCTTTCGAAGTCGCCTTTATTGAAAAACGCCACCCACTTGGCATTGACGGCTTCGATATCGGCCTTTTGGGCAGTGGCCGGCGCAATCAGGCCGACAAAGAAAGCAATCATCAGTGCAAGCTTACGCATGATCAACTCCGTGCTGGACCCGTTGGCGGATCGACCTCCCCCTCCAGGGGGAGGAGATGCGATCCCGTTTCTATTCGATCACCTCATCGGCAAGCGCGAGCAAATTGTCTGGAATTTTCATGCCGAGCGATTTGGCGGTCTTCGCGTTGATGACCAATTCAAACTTGGTTGGCTGCATGACCGGCAAGTCGCCCGCCTTCTCCCCTTTCAGTATGCGGCCGACATATCGACCGGATTGGTAATATTGATCGACTATGCTGGCGCCATAACTCATCAGCCCGCCGTCTGTCGGAAAATCGCGCCGGTCGTAAATCGCCGGGATCGCATAGCGCTTGGCGAGGCCGATGACTTGCGGTCGCCTACCGATAAAAAGCGGATCAGCCGGGACAAGCAGCGCGCCCGCTCTTTCACGCGCCACAGCCGCAAACGCGTCATCGGTCTCGCGCTCGCTTCGCGCCCTTGCGATATAGACTTGAAGTCCCAGCTTCTGGGCGGCGGTTTGCACGTCTTTGGTAATGCCCTCGGCCGTTGGATTGTTCGGATCCAGCAGCAGTGCGACGAGCGTTACCGAGGGCAGCAAGTTGTGCAGCAGCTCAAGCCGTTTTGACCCGAGCTCGGCGCTGCGCACAGTAACAGCTGTGGCGTTGCCGCCGGGCCGATTCATACTTGCAACAAGACCGAATTCGACCGGATCGCCGCCAGTAGCAAAAACCGCCGGAATCGTCGAGATGGCGTCTTTGACGGCCCGCATCTTCACATCCATGCCGCCGCCAAAGATGACCGACACTTGACGTCTCACCAGATCGGCCGCGAGCTGTGGCAGGCGATCGACTTGGCCTTCGGCCCAGGAATAATCGATCGTCACATTCCGCTCCTCGACATAGCCGGTCTCGTTCAGTCCTTGGCGAAAAGCGGCGACCAAATGCTTATCGGTCGCAAGCGACCTGCCACTGAGAAATCCGACAACTTGCAACGCCGGCTGCTGCGCGTGCGCCGCGATCGGCAAACATGTTGCCGCGCCACCGAGCAGTTTAATGAAAGCGCGGCGCCTCATTCGATCACCTCGTCGGTGCGCATGCTAGCGCAACAGCGCCCATATGAAGATCACGGTTGCGGCCAGACCAAGCACGGTGCGAACTGCGTGCAGCTTCGACCATTTGTGTATGAGCTCACAGCTGTGGGGACCGGCAGCCGCTGAATCGATCGCCATCAGCGCGTTGTTGGTCGGCGCGATGACGAAAAGGGTGTAGGGCCAATTGGCAACCAGAGTGAGCGCACCGAGCAGCCAGAGCCAGATACCGGTTTGCCACCATGCCAGCATTCCCAGGACGAAACCAATGACGGCAAGCGGCGCTTGCATGATGAGGCCGCGCTTGTAAGCGGGCTTCCATTGCACTAGCAGCGATCGATCGTCGAGATGCAGCCGCGCCGGCTGCTCGGCGAAATTGACGTAGAATGCTGCGCCGAAGAAAATCGCGGCGGCAGTCAATGCGAACAGGCCGATGATCATGGCGACTGGCCGAAATGTGTTTGCCGAATATGTTATCGGGTCGACTGCGCTTAGCCCGGACCGTAAAAATTCCGGACATGTCCGTTGCCGCTACACTTCCTGAAAGACGTCGATCTCAAGTGCGCCTGGAAACAGGTTGCGCCAGGTTTGCAGATAAACCTGCATGCGCGGATCGCTAGCAATGCGCTGGCGACTGAGTTCCCAGTCCTCCTGCGCCTCGTATTCGATCTCCTGCACGAATTTCGTGTGATCGTCGACATTCTGCAGCAGGCGGACCTCGGCTTTGCCAAACATCTGATAGAACGGCGTCGCCGCTTTGATCATGGCAATAAGCTGCGTCGAATCCGAAGCGGGCAGCGTGAACCGCAGCTGCAGCGTGCGGCGAACCAAAGTTTCCTGAGACTTGGCTTCCTCGTTGCTCATTGGCTTTTACCTAGCTCGAATGAAGATTCACGAAAGCCCAACGCCGCGCTAAAGCGAAATGTCATTAGGTTGAATCGCCATTTCGCTTCAGCTTATTGTTTAAGCATGATCTTTTCCGAAAACCGGATCCACTTTTCGGACCATGCTTTAGGCGTTGCATTGCGTTTATTTGGCCGTTTATTTGAAAGTCTCGCGGAACCGGTGTTCCGGATAAACACCAAGAATTTTCAGCGATTTTGGTTGCGAGACGAATTCAAGCTCCTCAAGCGCCAGTTCGAGCGCGCGCTGCTTCGGATGACCCTCGACATCAGCATAAAATTGCGTCGCGGCAAAGCTGCCGTCGACCATGTAGCTTTCCAGTTTGGTCATGTTGACGCCGTTGGTGGCGAAGCCGCCGAGCGCCTTATACAGCGCCGCCGGAATGTTGCGCACCTGAAATATGAAAGTGGTGATGACGCGCTTTTCCTTGCGGCCGGCCCATTTCGGTTCGCGCGCCAGCACAATAAAGCGCGTGGTGTTGTGCCTGGCGTCGGCGACATCTTTTTTCAGGATGCGCAGCCGATAGATTTTCGCTGCCAGCTTAGTCGCCAAGGCGGCGCGCGTGATGTCGCCTGCTTCGGCCACTTCACGCGCCGCGCCGGCAGTATCTGCGGCAACCACGGCCCGCACGCCGAGCTTGCGGATGACGTTGCGGCACTGGCCGAGCGCGTGGATGTGGCTTTCGACGGTCTTGATCTTGTGCAGCGTCGCGCCTTTGGGGGCGACGAGCTGATGCTGCACCGGCAAAAACCATTCGGCGATGATGTGCAATTGCGACGCCGGCATCAGGTGATGGATGTCCGCCACCCGCCCGGCCGACGAATTATCGATCGGGATCATCGCCAGCGCGGCGCAGCGGCTGCGCACCGCGGCAAAGGCGTCCTCGAACGTCGCGCAGGGCAGCGGTTCGTAATCCGGATAGGCCTGTTTGCAGGCAATATGCGAATTCGCGCCCGGCTCGCCCTGGAAGGCGATCTTGCGGCGCTTGGATTTGGCCCACTTTTTCTTCCGCTTGGTCATGAGCGATCCGTTAGCATGGCGCGGGCCTTTTCCAAATCCTCGGGTGTGTCGACGCCAAGCGGCACGGCATCGATGAGAGCAACGTCGATGCGCATTCCGGCTTCGAGCGCGCGCAGCTGTTCGAGCTTCTCGCGCTGCTCGAGCGGCGACGGCGGCAATTTGACAAAACGTTCGAGCGCGGCGCGGCGGTACGCGTAGAGCCCGATGTGATGGTAAAGCGGGCCTTCGCCGGCCGGCGCCGCGGCGCGAGTAAAATAAAGCGCGCGCAGCCGTTGCGGCGCGACCGGGGTGCCGACGACCTTGACCACGTTCGGATCCTCGCGCTCTGCGGGCGTCGCGATCTCGGCGGCAAGCGTCGCGATGTCCACTGCCGGGTCCGCAAGCGGCGCAAGCGCTGCGGCAATCGCCGATGGCGCAATGGTCGGCAGATCGCCCTGCAGATTGACGATGATCTGGGCGCCGCTCTCCGTATCGACTTGGCCAAGCGCCTCGAAAATGCGATCCGAGCCGCAGGTATGATCGGCGCGGGTGAGCACTGCATGCCCGCCGGCCTTGGCCACGGCCGCCGCAATCGCGCGCGAGTCGGTGGCGACCGCGACCGGGCCGATTTGCGCCTCCTGCGCGCGGCGCAGGACATGCACGATCATCGGCGCGCCGGCGATCTCGGCAAGCGGCTTACCCGGCAGCCGGGTCGCGGCCAGGCGGGCGGGAATCAAAATCAAGACATCGGCCATCGCGGCGCACAGCCCCCCTCAAATCCGGCTTATACGGGTTGCAACCGGCGCGGCAAACCGGGTATTTGTGCGCCGCCCATCTAGTGTCCCCGCCGCCCGCGGAGCAAGCAGCAATGAATTCGTTCGAACTCAATAAGCTTCTCGGCGCTTTGCTGGGCACCTGCCTGGTTCTCGTCGCCATGCATATCGCTGCCGGCGAAATCTTCACGCCGGAGAAGCCGGCAAAGCCGGGCTACGAAATCGCGGTCAAGGAGGAGCAGCCGCCAGCCGGCGGAGCTCCCGCGGCGCCCGCGGCGCCCGCCGCGGTGCCGATCGCAAACCTTTTGGCGAGCGCGTCGCCAGAGCGCGGGGCGGACGTCGCCAAGCAATGCCAGGCCTGTCACAACTTCCAGGAAGGGCAAGGCCCGAAAATCGGTCCCGATCTTTACGGTATCGTCGGACGCAAGATTGCGTCCGTGTCGGGCTTCAACTATTCGGCCGCGCTCAAATCCAAGAACGGCACCTGGGATTTCGACACGCTCAATAGTTGGCTGGCCAAACCCAGCGCTTTTGCCCCGGGCACCGCGATGACCTTCGCCGGCCTGTCGAATGACAAGCAGCGCGCCGATGTGATCGCCTATCTCAACACGCTTTCTCACAATCCCGTGCCATTACCCAAGCCGCAAGCGAGTACCGAGCCGCCCGCCGCGACCGGGCCCGGCTCGGCTCCGCCCGCCGGGGCGCCGGCAAGCCCGGCTCCCGCTGGCGCCGCACCCGCTCAATCGAATGGCGCGCCAGCCAACCATTAAGCCGGCAAACCACGCCATTTTCGCCTGTTCGCAGCGGCAGTCCATGCATGTATTTTGTCGCGACGCACAACTGCACGCTGGTGTCACAATTCAAAAGGCACAATAATGTTGGTCAACACACCATTGTTTTAGGAGCATCCGGTGAACCGCCGATCCGTGCTGACATCTGTGCTACTCGCGATTGCCGCGCGGCGGCTACCCTTGCCCAGTTGGATCGGCGCTGCGCACGCTGAAACCTCGGACAAGAACTGGCGTCACGGCCTGTCGTTATATGGCGATCTCAAATACCCGCCGGGCTTCAAGCAATTCGAATACGTCAATGCCCACGCGCCCAAGGGCGGCACCGCACGGCAGATCGCGATCGGGACTTTCGACAATTTCAACACGGCCGTCGCCGGCGTTAAAGGTTCGCTCGCCGCCGGCATCGACCTTGTTTATGAGACGCTGTCGGTGTCCGCGCTCGACGAAGTTTCCAGCGAATACTGCCTGGTGGCGGAGGCCGTGAGCTTTCCGCCCGATTTCTCATCGGTCTCCTACCGGCTGCGGCCGCACGCCAGATGGCATGACGGCAAGCCGGTCACGCCCGACGATGTGATCTTTTCTTTCGAGTCGCTGAAGAAATACAGCCCGCAGCTTTCCGCCTATTACCGGCACGTCGCCAAGGCCGAAAAAACCGGCGAGCGCGAGGTGACTTTCGTTTTCGATGCGCCGGGCAATCGCGAGCTGCCGCAAATCATCGGCCAGCTTACGGTGATGCCGAAACATTGGTGGGAAGGCACCGACAAGAACGGCAAACAGCGCAATATCGGCGAGACCACGCTGGAACCGCCGCTCGGCAGCGGCCCCTATCGCGTTAAGGATTTTTCGGCCGGCCGCACCATCGTCTATGAACGCGTGAAGGACCACTGGAGCCGTGAGCTGAACGTTAGTGTCGGCGTTAACAATTTCGACGAGCTGCAGTTCGTCTATTTCCGCGACACCACCGTCGCGCTGGAAGCTTTCAAGGCCGACAATGTCGATTGGCGCAACGAGAACAGCGCGAAGAATTGGGCCACCGCTTATGATTTTCCGGCGGTGTCCGACAAACGCGTCCTGCTCGAGGAATTTCCAATCCGCAATTCCGGCGTGATGCAAGCCTTCGCCTTTAACATCCGGCGGCCGAAATTCCAGGACCCGCGCGTGCGGCTTGCTTTTAATTCTGCGTTCGATTTCGAGGAGATGAACAAACAGATTTTCTACAATCAGTATAAGCGCATCAACAGCTACTTCGAAGGCACCGAGCTTGCCTGCAGCGGGCTGCCGACGGGGCGCGAGCTCGAATTGCTCGAAACCGTTCGCGACAAAGTTCCGCCCGAACTTTTCAAGAAGCCGTACGCTAATCCGGTCAATGGCAATCCCGAGCAGATCCGCAGCAATCTACGCGAGGCGATCCGGCTCTTGAAGGAATCCGGCTACGAGGTGCGGGATCAACAACTCGTCAATACCAAAATCGGAGAGCCTTTTTCGGTCGAATTGCTTGCTGCCGATCCGAGCTTCGAGCGCGTGTTCTTGTTCTTCAAACCGTCGCTCGAGCGTTTGGGCATCACCGTCGCGGTGCGCACAGTCGACGAAGCGCAATACGAAAACCGGCTGCGCAATTGGGATTTCGACATCATCACATTCGCCTGGGGTGAATCGCTGACGCCTGGCAACGAACAGCGCGGCTATTGGGGTTCGCAAGCGGCGGACCAGCCCGGCTCGTTGAATATGATCGGCATCAAGAATCCAGCCATCGACGCCATGATCGAGCAGGTGATCTTCGCCAAGAACCGCGCCGATCTTGAGGCCGCCACCCACGCGCTCGATCGTATCCTGTTGTGGAACCACTACGTCGTACCGCAATGGACTTACGGCAAAGTGCGCACCGCACGCTGGGACCGCTTCGGCCATCCCGATCCAATGCCGAAATACGGCCGTGCCGCGTTTCCGACGGTGTGGTGGTGGGACACCGCGAAAGCGGCCAAGACGGCGGGCCAGTGATCGCAGCGCACAGTCATCCACAATTTTGAAATCAGGTTTTATGTTCATTCCCTCCCCTAAACGGGAAGGGAAAGGTCGTGTGCCTTTGATGACTAAAAAACCAACACGCCCCTCCCCATCCCTCGCTCCCAAGAAGCAACGGAGCAGCCTATCGCGTCGGCGCCTTCTGATTGGCGGCGCTGGCGCGATCGGTGCGGCGAGTATCGCATCGAAGCATCGGGGCCTCATCTCGGAGGCTAATGCTGAGGGCGGCGCTGCCGAGATGATCGAGACGCACGGGCTTTCCGCGTTCGGCGACCTCGCCTACCCGCCCGACTTTCCGCACTTCAACTATGTCAATCCGAACGCGCCGAAGGGCGGTGTGTTTTCGCAGATCGGTCCCGATCGCCTCTATAACCAGAACTTTCTCACCTTCAATTCGCTCAACACTTTCATTCTCAAGGGCGACGCGGCGCAAGGCATGGAGCTGACCTTCGCGGCGCTGATGGTCCGCTCCGGCGACGAGCCCGACGCGATGTACGGACTTGCCGCGGAGAAAGTCCACCGGTCGGCGGACGGATTGATTTATCAGTTCTTCATCCGGGCGGGCGCCAAATTCCACGACGGCTCGCCACTGACCGCACACGATGTGGCGTTCTCGCTCAATATTCTCAAAGAAAAGGGCCACCCGCTGATCAGCCAATCGCTGCGCGATTTCCAGGGCGCCAAAGCGGATGACGATGTGCGCGTGACGGTGAGCTTCGCGCCCAAACGCGGCCGCGACGTGCCGCTATTGGTCGCCGGGCTGCCGATTTTTTCTCGGGCCTATTACACGGCGCGACCGTTCGACGAATCGACCTTGGACGTTCCGCTTGGCTCAGGGCCCTACAAAGTCGGCCGCTTCGAGCCCGGCCGCTATATCGAATACCAGCGCGTCAAGGATTGGTGGGGCGCCAACCTGCCGGTTGCGCGCGGGCAGAACAATTTCGACACGCTGCGGTATGAATATTATCGCGACCGCGACGTCGGCTTCGAAGGCTTTTCCGCGCAGTCCTATCTGTTCCGGGAAGAGTTCACCTCGCGCTTCTGGGCGACGCGCTACGAGTTTCCCGCGGTAAAGGACGGCCGCGTCCAGCGCGACGAAATCCCGGACGATACGCCGTCGGGCGCGCAGGGCTGGTTCATCAACACGCGGCGGCGCAGATTTGCCGACCCGCGGGTGCGCGAGGCGTTCAACAACGCGTTCGACTTTGAGTGGACCAACAAGACCGTCATGTATGGCTCCTATAAACGCACCATTTCGGTGTTTCAGAACTCCGACATGATGGCGAGCGGCATGCCGAGCGCGGACGAGGTGGCATTGCTTGAGCCGTTTCGCGCCCAATTGCCTGCCGAGGTATTCGGCGAGCCTTACACGCCGCCGGTCTCAGACGGTTCCGGCCAAGATCGCACGCTGTTGCGCAAAGCGGCGGCGCTTCTCGGCGACGCCGGCTATCCGATCCAGAACGGCAAGCGCGTGTTGCCGGATGGACAGCCGCTGACAATCGAATTTCTGATCGACGAGCCGTCATTCGAGCCGCATCACATGCCGTTCATCAGGAACCTTAAGGCTCTCGGCATTGACGCCACGCTGCGCATTGTCGATCCGGTGCAATATCGCGCCCGCCGCGACAACTTCGATTTCGATATCACTATTGACCGATTCAGCTTCTCATCGACGCCCGGGGATTCGCTCCGTTCGTTTTTCTCCTCGCAGGCAGCGGGGTTGAAGGGATCCAACAATCTCGCCGGCATTGCCGACCCGGCAGTCGATGCCTTGATCGAATCGATCATCGCCGCGCAATCGCGCGCTGACCTGGTCACGGCGTGCCGCGCGCTCGACCGCGTGATCCGCTCCGGCCGTTACTGGATTCCGAACTGGTACAAGGCGTCGCACTGGATCGCCTACTGGAACGTGTTCGGCCGCCCGCCAGCGCAACCGCGTTATTTTCGCGCCATCCCGGAAACTTGGTGGTATGACTCCGATAAAGGGGCGAAAATCAGGCTCAGGGGCTAGGGGCAGCGCCGTACTTGTTCCTGCCAATCATGCATTTATGCTGTCACCTCGAGGAAACGCTTGCGCCGGTTAATGGTTATCGTCGCGGTCCAAGGTAAGGCCGCCAAGACCGCTAAGACTGAAGTCCGCAATGACGATATCGGGCCTATGACGCAGTCATGACCGCCTATATC
>DASZCJ010000004.1:0-6327 GCA_035943155.1 Xanthobacteraceae bacterium
GGTGCGGATCATGACACCTTCGTCTTGGAACGCGCGCTCCATCGCCTGATAGGCGCGCAGGCCCGGCGCGCCCGGGCGCGAAGCGAGGTCGATACCGGCAGCAAGCCCGACGGTGCGGATGTCGAGTACGCCAGGCAGGCCCTTGAGCGTCATCACCGCCTCGGCAAAGTACGGCTCGAGCGCCTTGGCGCGCGCGAACAGTTTCTCATCGCGGTAAAGCTCGAGCGTCGCCAGTCCGGCCGCACAAGCGAGCGGATGCGCCGAATACGTGTAGCCATGAAACAGTTCAATGGCGTGCTCCGGCCCGCGCATGAACGCCTCGTAGATGCCGTCACGTGCGACCACGCCACCCATCGGCACCGCGCCCGACGTGACGCCTTTGGCGAAGGTGATCAGATCCGGCACCACGCCATAGCGCTCGGCGGCGAAGGCAAAACCGAGCCGGCCGAAGCCGGTAATCACTTCGTCGAAAATCAACAAAATGCCGTGACGATCGCAGATTGCGCGCAGCCGCTGCAGATAGCCCTGCGGCGCCGGCAGCACGCCGGTCGAGCCCGCCCTCGGCTCAACGATCACGGCGGCAATTGTCGAAGCGTCGTGCAGCGCGACGATGCGCTCCAGCTCGTCAGCAAGATGCGCGCCCCATTGCGGCTCGCCTTTGGTGAAGGCCTGATGCTCGCGGCTATAGGTCGCCGGCAGGTGATCGACACCGGCAAGAAGCGAGCCGAAGAATTTGCGATTGTTGACGATACCGCCAACCGAAATACCGCCAAAACCGACGCCATGATAGCCGCGCTCGCGGCCGATTAGTCGCGTGCGGCCACCCTCACCGCGCACGTTATGATACGCGAGCGCAATTTTGAGCGTCGTATCGACGGCTTCCGATCCGGAATTGCAAAAGAACACGCGATTGAGATCGCCCGGCGCCAGCGCCGCGATCCGGCTGGCGAGTTCAAACGCCGCCGGATGCGCAAATTGAAACGCCGGCGAATAGTCGAGCTCCTCGGCTCCGCGCTTGATCGCCGCAACGATCGGGTCGCGGTTGTGGCCGGCATTGGTGCACCATAGTCCAGCGGTGCCATCGAGCACCGCACGGTTGTCGGCGGTGTAGTAATGCATGTCCTTGGCGCGAACGATCATGCGCGGCGCGCGCTTGAAGCTGCGATTAGGCGTGAACGGCAGCCAATAAGATTCCAGATCGTTCGGCGCTGTCGCCGCTGCGGGGCGCGTTTGGGCCATTTCACTCTCCGGCATCGTGTCCGATTGTGGCGTGATCCGATCCTATCGCTTGCCGCTCGCCAACGCGACTGTTACCACCGCGGCAAAATCGATAAAGTCATGGCTGACAGGATGGCGGACAAGTCGGAAAAATCGAGCAAGCTCAAACCGCGGCTACCGCGCGGGCTGATCGATCGCAGCCCGGGCGAGATCGCCGCGACGCGGCAGATGATTGAAAAAATCCGTGCCGTCTATGAGCTTTACGGTTTCGAACCGGTAGAGATGCCGGCGATCGAATATGCCGACGCGCTCGGCAAATTCTTGCCCGATCAGGACCGGCCGAACGAAGGCGTGTTCTCGTTCCAGGACGACGACGAGCAGTGGCTATCGCTGCGCTACGATCTCACCGCGCCGCTTGCCCGCTATGTCGCGGAAAATTTCGACACGCTGCCGAAACCTTATCGCTCGTATCGCGTCGGCTCCGTTTATCGCAATGAGAAGCCGGGCCCCGGCCGCTTCCGCGAATTCATGCAGTTCGATGCCGACACGGTCGGTTCCTCTTCGCCGGCCGCCGATGCCGAACTGTGCATGATGGCCGCGGACACGATGGAGGCGCTTGGCATTCCGCGCGGCAGCTATGTGGTGAAGGTGAATACTAGGAAAATTCTAGATGGCTTACTGGAATCCTTAGGCCTAGGAGGCAACCACAACGTCGAGAAGCGGCTCGTTGTGCTGCGGGCGGTTGACAAGCTTGACAGATTAGGACCCGTCGGGGTTCTGCAGCTTTTAACAACGGGTAGGAAAGATGAAAGCGGTGATTTCACAAGGGGCGCTGGCTTAAGCTCGGCACAGGCAGAGAATGTAATCATCTTTTTGGGCTACTCCACTGATGTCACGCATGGAACTCCGCAATTGCGCAGGGACGCGATTGAACGGCCTGACTTTGAAAAAGACCAAGCAATCGACTGGATCGCCCAGCGCGTGCAACTCGGTCCAGCGGGTCATGAAGGATTACAGGAGCTAAGGGCGATTGCAGGGCTGCTGAAAACTGCCGGTTATCTGGATGGTCGTGTCATGATCGATCCCTCTGTCGTCCGCGGCCTGGAATATTACACCGGCCCAGTTTTCGAAGTTGACCTGACGTTCGCGACCGACACCGAAGACGGCTCGCCGCGCTTCGGCTCGGTCGGCGGCGGCGGACGTTACGACGGACTGATTTCGCGTTTCCGCGCCGAGCCGGTGCCGGCGACCGGTTTCTCCATCGGCGTGTCGCGGCTCCAAGCCGCGCTCGAATATCTCGGCAAGCTCGACCTTGCGACCGAACGCGGGCCGGTCGTGGTCACGGTATTCGATCAGGACCGCATTGCCGAGTATCAGGGCATGGTGGCCAAGCTCCGCAACGCCGGCATTCGCGCCGAGCTTTATCTCGGGCAAGGAAAATTTGGACCGCAGATGAAATATGCCGACCGGCGCAACGCGCCTTGTGTCGTTATTCAAGGCTCCGACGAAAAAGCCCGCGGCGAAGTCACCATCAAGGATCTGATCGTCGGCGCCGAACTCGCCAAGCTGGAAAAAGGCCGCGAACAGCATTTGCAGAAACAGGCGCAGGCGCAGCGCTCGGTGCCGGAGGGCAAGCTGGTCGAAGCGGTGCGCGAGGTGCTCGCCCGGCACGCCGGCAATTCAATCTGAAACAACTTCCGCCTAATCCAAACAGCACGCGAGCGCAAAAATTCCGCGCTTGCATTGAAAATTTAAACAGCGCGCGCGTCCCAATTTTGCGGCCGCGTTGGAATATGTGTAGCGGGGTGGGGTTATCCGCTGGTTGCTACATGTTCAGTTAATTCCAGGGAGCAAACATCAATGCGAAAGTTACTTATCATCATGGCCGCGATGACGGCCGCGACCATCGCGTTTGCGCAGACCGCGCCGACCAAAACCGGGGACTCCGCCAAGGGAAAAGTCCTGACGAATGCCAGCGGAATGACCCTCTACGTCTTTGACAAAGATTCCGGCGGCAAGTCGGCATGCAATGGCCCTTGCACCGGCAACTGGCCGCCATTGATGGCTGACGCGGCGGCAAAGCCGGTCGCCAATTACACCATCATCACCCGGGACGATGGCGGCAAGCAGTGGGCCTACAAGGATAAGCCGCTCTATACGTGGAAGAACGACGCCAAGCCGGGCGACATCACCGGCGATGGCTTCAACGGCGTGTGGCATCTCGCGCAGCCATAATTATTTTTGCGAAGCGAATTAAATCGCACAGCGTCGATCGCTTCACTGAAGCGGTCGACGCTTTCGTCACCGCGACCGTTCTGCAAAATTCAAAATTCCGCATGCACGCGCGCGCCGATCACCGAAACCGGGCCGCGGTCGCGGTTATAGGCCGGATTGACGATGAACTGATAGTCGAGCGTCAACCGAAAATACGAAATCGGCAGCGCATAATAAGTTTCGATGATCTGCTCGGGACCCGGATGCGGCAGCATACCGTCGCCGATGAGAATGCCGAGTCCCCCAGCATTGAAAAACTGCTCGTGCACTGAGGAAACGCCGTTGACCACGCCGGCAACGCCGAAGGTATCGTTCGGCCGGCCCCATTGCTTGCCGTTGAGCGAAAGCCCTGCCGCGACGGTGCGATCGATATCGGCGAATTCGTAGGGCTCGATATTTCCATTGGCGAGGCCGGCGCGCATGAACAGGCCGAGTTCGTCGGTAACCTGTTGTTCAAAGTTGACGCTAATGCCGCTGCGGCTGTTGTAGCGACGCACCGCCGTAAGGTCGGGGGTGCCGCCGCTCGCTGCAGCCAGCGCAATGGCGTCAGCGAAATTGCCCATATGGCCGCGGGTGAGGAATCCGGTGACCGCAACTTTGCCCGGCCGGCCCCACAATTCATAGCGCCGCTCGACCTCGCCGATCCATTGGAATTGCCGGAAAGTGGTGTCGAGCTCGGGGCTATTCGGCACCACCGACAGATCGAACAGGCCGCCGCGCACGGTCCAATCGCCCTGATACCATTCGGCGGCGGCGCCGTAGGTGAAGCCCCAGGAGTCGGCGGCGTAGTCAAACGTACCGGTGTCGACGAGCGACCAGTTCATGAAATCGGCACGCGGATCGTGGGCATATTTGTTGGTGTCGAAAACGTCAGTGACGGCAAATTTGCCGAGCGTGATCATTAGTCGGTTGGATGTCCGCGAGCCGCCAAACTGGTTTGCCGCCGCGTCTACTTTCTGGCTATCGCCGCCGAGATCGATGGTCTGCCGGATGAAGGCGCGCGGCACCCTTGCATAGGGCACCGAGGCGCCAACTTTATAGGCCTCGCCGCTGGGGAATCCGGCGACGCCAAGCGTCCCGCTCAACCCAAAACCCTGATCGATCTCCGGATTGATCCAAAACTCGGCGCCCTTCCATAACCGCAACCCTAGAAACGCCGTAGCGTCCCAAGTCTCGCGACCTACGTTCGGAATGAGACTGTTGGTCCCGGTATAGGGTGAGTGAAACGGCGGATCGTATTGTTGGAGGAAAGTTGTCTGGGCGTGAATGGCGAAATTGTCAGTCTGGAGCGCCGGCGGCGCCACATCGTTGTCCGCAGAGTTCGACGCATTGCCGTTGAAGCGGTAATTGAGGCCGAAGCGCAGTTGATGCAGCAAGAGACCGGAATCGAAGCGCTGTGCGCCGGCCGGAAACGCGACGCTGCGCCGGCCGTAATCGGTGAACATGTATTCGAGCTGCGCGGTCCAGTGCGACGCCAGCGCGACTTCGATGCCGGCGCCCACTGTGCCGCCGAGCCGCGGCACCAGGAATAGGTTTTCCGACGTGCCCGGGACCGCGGTGCCGCCTGCCGGAACACCGGCAAGCTGTGTACGACTGAACTGATCGTAACTCCAGGCCAAGCCCCCGGTCGCATAGAACAGCCAATGTCCGATCCCTTGAACAAGATTTGGCGCGTAACCGACGCGGCCGCGGACATTGCCGGCAAATTCGACCCGTTCCAGATAATTCTCCGTGCCGCTTAGCGCGGTGCTGAAGCGGCGGTTGCCGCCGAGAAAGCTTGGAAACGATATGTCGGTCTCGGCGCCAAGGAGCCAGCGCGAGGCGGTCATGTAATCGTAGCCGGCCTGGAAGCCGAGCAAGTAGCTGCCGTCGCCGTTCGAAAAGTTGTAGGCATTGGAGAAATCGAGTGAGCCGCCCGGTCCCGGGACGCCGGCTTGGATGGAAGACCAATTCGACGATCCCAGCGCATAGCCGGCGTGCCCGCCGATATAGAAACCGGTCCAATCATAAGGCGCAAGCGTCGGCGGCGGCGCCTTCTTCGGCAGCACGCTCGACAGATCGGCCGCTTGAGTGCCGCCCGCGATCGCAAGCAGGCCCAGCCCGAGAAGACCTCGCCCCCGCATAACGTCCCCGACTCAATCACCCGCCGCTATGACCATTACTGCCAGCGCACCGCCAACAAAAGCGCGACAGTGGCTCGCCCTGTGAGCAAATGGCTGCCGGCTAGCTCGCTGCGCTAGACCGGCGCGCCAGTCCCCCCTCGCGGCGGATTGTTCCATAATCGATCGCGTCAGTGCAGGGCCCGATTCGAACCAACGGCACTCTCGACATTCCAGGCACCGCTGCATACCATACCCCCTATCCTATATCGACAGAGGCGATCGACCTTGTCTCACACCAAGCGCGAAAAGCTCAAGCTCCTGAACCGGGTCCGGCGGGCCCGCGGCCAAATCGAAGCAGTCGAGCGCGCCCTCGAAGAGGAAAAGGGCTGCGCCAACGTGCTGCATCTCATCGTTGCCGCGCGCGGCGCGCTTTCGAGCCTGATGACCGAGGTGATCGAGGATCATATCCGGCTTCATGTTGTCGATCCGGTGCGCGACGCCGAGCGCAGCCGCGGCGCCGAAGAGCTGATCGAGGCGGTCCAAGCCTATCTCAAGTGAATGCCGCGCCGACGAGCAAATGGCGCTAAACAATGACCCACAGCGACGCGAATCTCCATAGCCACGTCTTTCTCGGCGAGGCCCACGAGCGCAACGAGCGCCGCACCTGGACGGTGATCGCGCTATGTACCTTCATGATGGTCGCCGAGATTGTCGGCGGGCTGCTGTTCGGCTC
>DASZCJ010000005.1:0-2667 GCA_035943155.1 Xanthobacteraceae bacterium
CGTCTCGACGGCGCGGCGCGGCTACATCACCCCGCCCGGCACCTACCACCCGGAAATGCTGGCGCGGCGCTGGTTCTCCCGCAAATATTACAATTCGCCGATGCCGCATTCGATCTTCTTCTACGGCGGCTTCGCCATTCACGGCAGCTACGAAATTTCGCATCTCGGCCGCCCCGCTTCGCACGGCTGCGTGCGGCTCGATCCAAGTAACGCCGCGATCCTGTTCGGCCTGGTGCAGCGCGAAGGCACGGCGGCGACCACGATCGTTATTCAGTAGGTCCGCTCGCAATCCTGCCCCGGAAGAGCGATCTCGCCCGCAGCGCGATTTTCCTCCCGCCCCGCGATAGCGGGGAGGGGGGCATAGGCGGCCTTCGGCCGCCGTCATTAAACGGCCCTTGCGCGGTGGGAGGGGCGGCAGCGTTCGAGGCGCCAAAGTGTGTTGCGTTACTTCGAGTCACACGCCCCCTCCAGCGCTTGTCATCGGGCCGGCCACTTCGGGCCAGACCCGTTGGCGTGGTTCCCTCCCCCGCTTCGCGGGGGCGGATGAGTCTGATCGTTCTCGCGGTGCGGCTGAGCGCCCGAGCTATGCCAAACGTTGTCACGTGAAGCGCGAAGAAGTTCAGGAAAAGAGAAAGCAGGGGTGGCGCCGCTTGCTTGAGACTCGCGGGCAAGCCTCCCTCACCCGGATTGCTCCGCAATCCGACCTCTCCCCGCGCAGCGGGGAGAGGAAAACGGGGCCCGGCGTGACGAATAAACTCAATGCCGCTTGAAAAATTGCACGGCGCGCTCATGCTTCAGCGCGGCCATAGTCTGACGCGAAGGGTCACACATCCACCTTCAGCGCCGCAATGAAAGCTTCCTGCGGAATGTCGACCTTGCCGAACTGGCGCATGCGCTTCTTGCCTTCCTTCTGCTTATCCAGAAGCTTGCGCTTGCGCGTCACGTCGCCGCCGTAACACTTCGCAGTCACGTCTTTACGGAACGCGCGCACGGTTTCGCGCGCGATGATCTTGCCGCCGATCGCGGCCTGGATCGGCACCTGGAACATGTGCGGCGGGATCAGCTCCTTGAGCTTCTCGGCCATGGCGCGGCCGCGGCTCTCGGCGCGGGTGCGATGCACCAGCATGGCCAGCGCGTCGACCGGCTCGCCGTTGACCAGCATCTGCAGCTTGACCAGCTCGGAGGGACGATAATCGGTCAGGTGATAATCGAACGAGGCATAGCCGCGCGACACCGATTTGAGCCGGTCGTAGAAGTCGAACACGACTTCGTTGAGCGGCAGGTTGTATTTCACCAGCGCGCGGTTGCCGACATAGGTCAGCTCTTTCTGCTCGCCGCGGCGGTCCTGGCACAGCTTGAGCACCGCGCCGAGATATTCGTCGGGCGTCAGAATCGTCGCCTCGATCCAAGGTTCGCGCATTTCCTCAATATGGTTCGGATCCGGCATGTCGACCGGATTATGGATTTCCAGCTCCTGGCCGGTGCGCAGCTTGAGCTTGTAGATGACCGAAGGCGCGGTCGCGATCAGGTTGAGATTGAATTCGCGCTCCAAGCGTTCCTGGATGATTTCGAGGTGCAGGAGGCCGAGAAAGCCGCAGCGGAAGCCGAAGCCGAGCGCCGCGGAGGTTTCCATTTCATAGGAGAAGCTCGCGTCGTTGAGCCGGAGCTTGCCCATGGCGGCGCGCAGCGCCTCGAAATCGGCGGCGTCGACCGGAAACAACCCGCAAAACACCACCGGGATCGCCGGGCGGAAACCGGGCAACGGTGCGGCCACCGGCTTGCGCTCGTCGGTGATGGTGTCGCCGACGCGGGTATCGGCGACCTCTTTGATCGAGGCGGTGAGAAAACCGATCTCGCCGGGCCCGAGCTCGTCGAGCTCGACGCGCTTGGGCGTGAACACGCCGACGCGATCGACCTCGTAAGCGGCGTCGGTGCCCATCATGCGGATGCGCTGGCCCTTTTTCAGGACACCGTCGACGACGCGGAACAGCACGACGACGCCGAGATAGGAATCGTACCAGCTGTCGACGAGCAGCGCCTTGAGCGGCGCCGCGGCGTCGCCTTTGGGCGGCGGCAACCGGTGCACGATGGCTTCGAGAACTTCCGGCACATTCTCGCCGGTTTTTGCCGAGATCAGGATCGCGTTACTGGCATCAAGCCCGATTACGTCCTCGATCTGCTGCTTGACTTTGTCAGGTTCGGCGGCCGGCAGATCGACCTTGTTGAGCACCGGAACGATCTCGTGATTGTTGTCGATCGCCTGATAGACATTGGCGAGGGTCTGCGCCTCGACGCCTTGCGAGGCGTCGACCACCAGCAGCGAGCCTTCGCAGGCGGCGAGCGAGCGGTTGACCTCGTAGGCGAAATCGACATGGCCGGGTGTGTCGATGAGGTTGAGCACGTAATCTTTGCCATTTCGCGCCCGATAATTGAGCCGCACCGTCTGCGCCTTGATGGTGATGCCGCGCTCGCGCTCGATATCCATGGAATCGAGCACCTGCTCGACCATTTCGCGCGCTTCCAGCCCGCCGGTGAGCTGGATCAGGCGGTCGGCGAGCGTCGATTTGCCGTGGTCGATATGGGCGATGATGGCGAAGTTGCGGATATTTTCGATGGCTACCGCGCTCATGGCCGCGCAGATAACATCCGCGTCCGCAAGCGGCAAGG
>DASZCJ010000006.1:0-5950 GCA_035943155.1 Xanthobacteraceae bacterium
GGCTGGGACGCTATGAAACAAGCAGGGACTGTTTGGGCCGGTAATATCAATGTTTATTGGGGTAAGTGAAATCGGCTGAGACGCTATGAGGCGCGTTTATCGCCTTGAGCCGCCGGCAACGGCGGCTCCTTTTTTATTCACTATTATTTTCAATGCCTTAAAGGCCGGCAACTATGTCGGCAACTTCCTGTTTAGGATGCTGGACAGCCTCCGATGGCCGAGCGATGCTCGGCCTTCAGGTAAGGCGTAGCGTAGTAAATGTCCGAGAAGCGTGGCGTAGATCCGGGCGCGGTGTCATTTAGCGAGCGGCTGGCGGGTTCTCCGCTATTTGCCGGTCTTTTTCGCGATGGCATGGCGCTCGTTGACGAGACCGCAACCTATCTCGACGGTTCGGGCCGTCTGGAATCCAAGAAACTCGAGCGCGGCGCCGGGCTGGTCTACGCGACCGAAAGCCTGCGGCTGACCAACCGGCTGATGCATCTGGCCTCCTGGCTATTGCTGCACCGAGCGGTCAAGGAAGGCGAGATCACGCTGGCGCAGGCCAACAAGGAAAAGACCAAAGTCAGCCTGGCGGCGTGCGAGCCGGGTGACGCCAAAGCGCTCGCGCTGTTGCCGGCCAAACTGCAAGAGTTGATTGCCCGCTCGGCCAAGCTGCAGACCGAAGTGCGCCGGCTCGACGCCAGCATGCACGCCGCGGCGGCGGCGAAAGTCGCCACCGATAATCCGGTTTCGCGGCAAATGGGATTGCTCAAGGCCGCGTTCGAAGCGAATGCGCGGCGCTCCGGCACGTAAAGCCCGGACGTAAAAACCCGATTATTTCTTCAGGAAGCCCGAGAATTTCTTCTGGAAACGCGACAGCCGTCCGCCACGATCGACCAGATGCTGCTGGCCGCCGGTCCAGGCCGGATGCGACTTCGGATCGATGTCCAGATGCAGCGTGTCGCCGGACTTGCCCCAGGTCGAGCGCGTGGTGAACTCGGTGCCGTCGGTCATGACGACCTTGATCGTGTGGTAATTGGGATGGGTTTCCGTTTTCATGGCCTTAAACTCAACGGCTGTCTTGCAGGGGTTCTTGTAGGGATGCTTGCAGGGATTTGGCGGCTATATAACGCGGCGCTGCCGCGCGGACAAGCCGCCGCGCAAGCCGAAGCGATTGACCGCCAATTGACCATCAGTGCCGTGCAAGGGCATTAAAGCATGATCCCGAAAAGTGGGAACCGGTTTCCCGCCTGCGCGAAGCCCTTAGCAACTTTTCGCACTTTCGTTTACTGCTTCGGCGGGCGAAGGCAGGTCGAAACTAGTGATTCAACCGCGAATTTGCCTTCGGTCCGAATTTAACGATGCAACGACAAGAATTCCGCGCCGCCGCCGCGCTTGCCGCAGTCTTTTCCGTCAGGCTGCTCGGCCTGTTCATGATCTACCCGGTCTTTGCGGCCTATGCCGGCACCCTTGCCGGCGCCAATCCCTACCTGATCGGCGAGGCCCTCGGCATCTACGGCCTCACGCAGGGGCTTTTGCAGATTCCATTTGGCCTATTGTCCGACCGGCTCGGCCGCAAAGTCATGATCGTCGCCGGGCTTGCTTTGTTCGGTATCGGCAGCGCCGTGGCTGCGCTCTCTACCTCGATCGGCGGCGTCATCGTCGGCCGGGCCCTGCAAGGGACGGGTGCCGTCGGCTCGGTCATTCTGGCGCTCGTTGCCGATCTTACCAGTGAGGAAAGCCGCACCACGGCGATGGCGATGGTCGGCATTACCATCGGTGCCTCATTCATCGTCGCGCTGCTCGCCGGTCCGGTCGTTGCCAATTTCATCGGGGTCACCGGCATTTTCTGGCTGATGGTGGCGCTCGCGCTTTTAGGCATGGCGATTACCGAATTCGTGGTGCCGTCGCCGCGCCGACTTGGCGTGCATCGCGATGCCGAGGCGGTGCCGGCTTTGCTCGGCGCCGTACTGCGCAACCGCGAGCTGTTGCGGCTCGATATCGGCATATTCGCGCTGCATGCCATGCTGACCGCGAGCTTTCTTGTGGTGCCCGATCTGTTGCGCAGCACGCTTGGTGTTGCGGTGCACGATCAGTGGATTGTCTATCTGCCGGTGCTGCTCATTGCAGTGGCAGCAATGGTGCCGGCGATCATCGTCGCCGAGAAATATCGCCACATGAAAGGCGTGTTCGTCGGCGCGGTGGCGACGCTCGCCGTCAGCCAGATCATGCTCTATGTCGGCGCCGGCAATTTGTTCGTGCTGCTTGCCGCGCTCGTCGTCTTCTTCTCCGCCTTCAACGTGATGGAAGCGACGCTGCCGTCGCTCATCACCAAAGTGGCGCCGCCCGACGTCAAGGGCACCGCAATGGGCGTCTATTCCAGTCTGCAGTTCTTCGGCATTTTCGTTGGCGGCGTTATCGGCGGCTTGGCGCATCAGCATGGCGGCGGCGCCGCTATCTTCGCATTGACCACGGCGCTCGCGCTGATCTGGCTAGTCACGGCGGCGGGCATGGCGCAACCGAGCTATCTGACCACGCGGCTCCTACCGCTCGCCGGAACTGGTGCCGTGAACGCCGACGACCTCGCAGCGAAACTGCGCCAGGTGGCCGGCGTGGTCGAAGCCGTAATCGTCGCGGACGAAAACCTCGTCTATCTTAAAGTCGATGCCAAATCGTTTGATGCGGCCGGCGCGGAAGCTTTGGTTGGCGGCCGGTAATCAGGGTCGCCAGCTCATGTGATGGACCTGCCGGCCGCTGAACGCGTTAAAGCCCTCGCCGACGATCATAAAGCCTTCTTTTTTATAAAATGCGATGGCGCGGGCATTGTCGGTATTGACGTCGAGGTTGAGGCCCTCCGGCGATAGCCGCTTGGCTTCGGCGATCAGCTTGGTGGCGACTCCAATACCCCAGAATTCAGGGGCGACGACGAGCTGATCGAGATAGCGGGTGCCGCACTCCACCGTGACGAAGCCGACCATTTGCGCCAACGCTTCGGCAATGACGATGGTTGCTTGTGGCACAAGATGATCCCGCCATTGCCTGCGCCACCAGTCGAAGCGGCCGGCGAAATCAATGTCCGGATAGGTTTTTTGCCAGGTGCGCAGCCATAGCGCCAACGCGGCCTCTTCGTCGCGCGCCGTGTCGTAATTGCGAAGCGTGACCAGGCTCACGGCGAATGCGCGGTGGCGGCTTCCAGGTCGGCGCTCTTTGCCGCGTCCTGCAACAGTCGCAACAATTCGCGATGCATGGTGTCGTTGCCGGCAACGACATTGCCTTTGGTCAAGATAGCGTCGCCGCCGTCGAGGTCGCTGATGAAGCCGCCGGCCTCGCGCACCAAGATCGAACCCGCCGCCAGATCCCAGGGTGATAGATCGCGCTCCCAATAAGCATCGAGCCGCCCGGCCGCGACCCAGGCGAGATCGAGGGTGGCCGCGCCATAGCGGCGCAAGCCGGCGAAGGCGCGCTGCGCAGCGGCGATTTCGCTGCGCGCCAGCGCAAGATCGCCGCGGCCGTAATGCGGCAGCCCGCAGGCGACAATGGCTTCCGCGAGGCGCGCCCGCGCCGCCACGCGGATGCGCTTATCGTTGAGGAACGCGCCCTTGCCGCGCTCGGCGATAAACATTTCGTCGTTGGCCGGATTGTAAACGAGGCCGGCGACGATCGTGCCGTTGCGCTCGAGCGCGATCGCGATCGCGAAATGGGGAATGCCGTGCAGAAAGTTGGTGGTGCCGTCGAGGGGATCGACGATCCAGCGATGGGTTTTGTCGCTGCCGGGATGGGAGCCGCCTTCTTCGCCGAGAAAACCGTAATCCGGGCGTGCCTTGGCGAGCTCCTCACGCAGGATCGCCTCGGCGCGGCGGTCGGCGGCGGTGACGAAATTGCGCGGGCCCTTGAGCGAAACTTGCAGCTGCTCGACCTCGCCGAGATCGCGCTTGAGGCTGCGGGCGGCGCGATGCGCCGCTTTGATCATGACGTTGAGGATCGCGGAATGCAGCATGGCGGCTTGTCGTAAGCTTTAAAGCGACAAGGTCAAGCGCCAGTCTGCCTTTTTCGTTATGCCACCGAGCGGGGGAGGGGGTTCAGCTGAGCCACCAGGCGCCGAGGGCCAATGTTAAAAGGGTTAGTGGAATTCCGGCGCGGCAATAGGTCCAAAGTGAAATGTGAATGCCCGCGGCGCGGGCGCGTTCGGCAACGATGAGGTTGGCGACGGAGCCGACTGGGGTGAGATTGCCAGCCAATGTCGCGCTCATCGCAATCACGAGCCAAATGCGATGCTGATCGGCAAGACCAACCACGAATGGTTTGAGCGCCAAAACCGCGGGCACGTTGCTGATGATGTTTGAGAGCACCGCCGTATCGGCGGTGAGGATGTAAGTGTTGGCAAAATGCAAGTTTTGCATCGCGCCGACCAGCTCCGCGCTTAGGAGAACTTTCTCGGCTGCCGCGACGACGACGAAGAGACCGGCAAACATGAGGAGGAGCGAGCCATCGATCTCTTGATAGACTTTGTGCGCTTTAATGGCGCGGGTAACGAGCAATAGCGCGCCGCCGAGGAACGCCGCCATGGCAACCGGCACGCCGGCAAAGAATGCGGCGACGACGCCGAGCGTAACCAGTACGGCTTTGATGAGCTGCGGCTTATGAATCCGAGGCGGTGGCGGTTTGGCGGTAAGCTGCGTGGATTGCCGGAATTCGTGGAACCATAGCGCCGCAACCACAGCGAAGACCAGAACAATTCCGGCAAGCGCCACTGGCGCCAGCGCCGTGGCAAATTCCGTGTATGGAATACGCGAGATCGCGCCGACGATCATGTTTTGCGGATTGCCGGTAATGGTCGCCGCGCTGCCGACATTGGAGGCCATCGCCACCGCGAGGAGATATGGAATCGGATCGCGCCGCAGCGAACGCGTCACCTCGATGACCAACGGCGCCATCACCAGGCATACCGCGTCATTGACCAGGAATGCCGAAAACGCGCCGGCGGTGAGTGCGATTGTGGCCAGCAAGATCAAAGGCGAATGAGCGTGTTCCAAAGCCCAACTCGTTACCAGCCGGAAGAAGCCCGACAGCCGCAGATGCGCCACTACGATCATCATGCCGAGCAGGAGCGCGAGCGTGTCGAGATTGACAGCGCGATAGGCCTCGTCGGGCGTGATCGCGCCAACCGCCATCATCAGCGCCGCGCCGGTGAGCGCAATGCCGGCGCGATCCAGCCGGAACCCGGGGATGCGGCCTAACGAAATGCCGGCATAGGTGAGAACGAAGATAATCGCGGTCGCGATTGTTATCGCCGGAAAATTCATTCTCGGTCCACGCTAAAACACGTGCGTTGCCCACGCAATTGGGCGTTACGGAACATAGTTGCCCGGTTGCGTATCGGCGAGGATTGCATTTCTTTCACGTCGGTTTGCAGTTGGTTCGCTGGAAAATTTTTTGTCACAGAGTCGCCGATACGACGTCCGAACCAGTTGTTATTTGGCAAGCTAAGTGAAACGCCAGCGGTTTCCGTCTGAATGCCGACATATACGTTCAAGCTGCGCAGCGACGCCGGATGGGTGGCCGATAACGTCGGCGCTACTTTGGCGGATAACGCAAGCGCCTATCGTTACGCTTGCCGCGTGGTGCGCGAGCTCATGCGCTGTCGCGAATTGCAAACACGCTATTGGCTTCTCGAAGTCTATCAGGACGGCCAAAGGCCGTTATTTGATATCCTGTTCGCACGCGTTGATCCGACGCTCGATCACCTTCGGCGCGAGTCCAGGGCGCTGGTCGAAAGCGCGAGCGAGAAAAAGCGCGCCCTTAAGGATGTCATCCATGATGTCGGTCTGACCGTGCGCGAATCGCAAGCCCTTCTGGCGCGTTCCAGCGGCCGACCGCATCTGATAAGCGACAACGGCGAAATTACAATTCGCAATTTCGCTTAACCGCAAGCGGGGCGTGTTCTCATTCAATCACCGCGTCGGCAATGGCG
>DASZCJ010000007.1:0-2614 GCA_035943155.1 Xanthobacteraceae bacterium
CTCGCAATGACGATAGTGGTTCAATTCGACCAGAAACAGCTCTAAAGTCATTTCGCCAAGGCCGAATGGGGACACTATGAAACTGCCCAGCCGTATTATCGATCTATCCTCGCCGCTTGAAAACGAAACGGTCTACGACCCGCCATTCATGCGGCCAAAAATCGCCTACCGCAGCAATGCCGAGACCGCGCCGCTCTTGCTCGAGTTTTTTCCAGGACTACGCCGCGAGGACCTGCCGGATGGCGAAGCCTGGGCGATCGAAGAAATTCAGCTCACGACGCATAACGGCACGCATATGGATGCTCCCATTCATTTCCAATCGAAGTCGATCGACGGCAAGCCGATGATGACCATCGATCAAGTGCCCCTCGATTGGTTTTTCCGGCCCGGCGTCAAGCTCGATTTCCGCAAAATGGCCGACGGTCACGTGGTCACCGCCGCGGAGGTGGAGGCCGAACTCAAGCGCATCGGCCATGAGCTCAAACCCTTCGACATTGTCTTGGTCAATACCCGCGCCGCGAGCTGCGTCGGCACTGACGAATATCTCACTGCCGGCTGCGGCATGGGGCGTGAGGCCACGCTTTACTTGACCTCGCGCGGCGTGCGCGTCGCCGGCATCGACGCCTGGGGCTGGGACGCGCCGTTTGTTCATACCCGTCAGCGCTGGCTGGAAACCCACGATCCATCGATCATCTGGGAGGGCCACAAGGCCGGCCGCGAAATTCCATATTGCCATATGGAGAAGCTGTGCAATTTGGAAGAGCTTCCGGATCATGGCTTCGTTGTCGCCTGTTTCCCGCACAAAGTGAAAAGCGGCTCGGCGGGCTGGACCCGCGCTGTCGCGCTGTTTGATTAAGAGCTTGCTGTCAACGCGAGACGCGGAACAACCGCCGCGGAACCGCCTCGACGTTTTGCGATTGCGAACAGCGGAACGCAGTTTACATAACGACCATGTCGCCAATCGCTTTTCTGCTCAATCTCTTGTGGATCGTCTTCGGCGGGCTGTGGATGGCGGTCGCCTGGGTGGTCGCCGCCATCATCATGGCAATCACGATAATCGGGCTGCCGTGGGCTCGCGCCGCCTTCAACATCGCTTCCTACACTTTGCTGCCGTTCGGCCGGAAGGCGGTCTCGCGCGCCGAATATTCCGGCCGCCATGACCTCGGTACCGGACCGTTCGGGCTCATTGGCAACATCATTTGGCTGGTGCTTGCCGGCTGGTGGCTGGCATTGGCTCACCTCATCACCGCCATCGTGCTTGCGCTGACGATCATCGGCATTCCGTTCGCCTGGGCGCATCTTAAACTCGCCGGCATTGCGCTCTGGCCGATCGGCAAAGAGATCGTCGCCGCCGACGCGATGCCGTTCAGCCGCTCCTTTCCTGCGGAGCGGTAGCGCAGCGGGCAAGGTGGTTAGGCCCTTCGCAGCCAGACTTTGTTGTCGTGGAAGGCTGCACCGCCGAATGGTGCGATCGAATCGGCGCCGGTCAATGTGTTGATGCCGCGGCCGTCGGCGAAGGCCGCGTTGGGCCACAGCGATTCCGCGATCAAGACGCCGCGCCGGACGCCCTCGAATAATCTTGCGTGCAGCCGCACTTCGCCACGCTTGTTGCCGAGCACCACTTCATCGCCGTGCGCGACGCCACAACCGGCGGCGTCCTGCGGATGGATCATCACTTCGGGCCGTCCCTCCGTCGCCAGTGACGTTTGCGTCTCGGTGAAGCTCGAGTTGAGAAAGCCGCGCGCCGGCGAGGTCGCAAGCCGGAACGGATGCTCGGTATCGGCTTCCTCGATCACCTCCCAATGATCGGGCAATTCCGGCATCGGCGTTGGAATGGTGGTCCGGTGCCAGCGCTGGAACGGTACGGTCGGCCAGTCCGGCTTGAAACGGAATTTGCCATCCGGATAGGCGAAGCCGTTGAGATAATGCGTGGCGGCAAAATCCGGTTGGCAGTCGATCCAGCGTTTAGCCTCAAGCTCGGCGAGCGTGCCCCAACCGGATTTTCGCAGCGACGCGTCGATCAATTGGCGCGGCGACATATCGAAACCCGGATGTTTGGCGCCGAGTCGTTTTGCCAGCGCGCAGATCACTTGGTGATTGTTGCGGCACTCGTCCGGCGGCTCGATCAGCTTCGGACCAAGTAGGATGTATTGGCTGCCGCCCGCCGTATAGAAATCGTCGTGCTCGATGAACATCGTGGCGGGAAGCACGATATCGGCCGCCTTGGCAGTGTCGGTCATGAATTGCTCGTGCACGCAAACGAAAAGGTCATCGCGGGCAAAGCCGCGCTTCACCACGTTCTGGTCGGGGGCGACGGCGACCGGATTGGTGTTCTGAATGAGCATCGCAGTGACCGGCGGCCCGCCAATCAGCGCCTCTTTATCGCCGGTCAGAATGGCGCCGATGCGGGATTGGTCGAGCATGCGGATCGAAGGGTCGCGTAGATCGCTGCCTTCGATCAGGCTGTTGTTCAAGTGGAACACGCCGCCATTGTTGTGAAAGGCGCCGCCGCCCTCGATCTGCCAGGCGCCGGTCACGGCGGCGATGCAGCTCGCCGCGTGCATATTCACGGCACCGTTGCGGGAGCGCGAGAAACCGTAACCGAGCCGGAAAA
>DASZCJ010000008.1:0-1797 GCA_035943155.1 Xanthobacteraceae bacterium
TATCTCGTCTATGAGTTCATGCATTTCTGCTGCCACGTCGATGAGAATTGGCTCATGCGCCATTGTCCGTTCGTCAACACGCTACGCCGGCATCACACCGCTCACCACAACGCCAAGCTGATGATGGAGGTTAACATGAACCTGACTTTCCCGATCGCCGATTGGTTATTTGGTACGTCAGACCTGGATCGCGGCGTGGTCGGACACCTGCTCAATGGCTATGACACGCGTTACCTGAAGAAAGGCCTGCGCGGCGAACCAAAGCTGCCGGACCAAGCCGCCACAGCTCCGGTGGGAAATTATTGATAAGACCCGCGTCGTGTCGTGATGCGTCCAACCGGCAGAAAGCGTTTGGGGCCATATGTCGAATGACGTCAAAGCCGGGGTCTCGGCGGTAGTCGTGATCGTCGCGATCATCCTGGCCTATTGGGACCACTCGCCGGTGCGGCCGGAATTCGGAAATTTCGTGCTCGTTACGGCAGCCTTCATGATTGTCGCCATGTGGATTTTTCCAGAGGCTGGCGGCAAAAAACCAGTGTCGAAAAATGACTAAGTGCCCTCGGGGCGGGGCAATCCTGACAAAGAAGCGGTCAGATGGTGCCGCGGAGAGGATTCGAACCTCCGACCCACGCATTACGAATGCGTTGCTCTACCGGCTGAGCTACCGCGGCGCTTTAGAGCTTGATCCGGAAAAGTGGGAACCGGTTTTCCGAAAAGATCATGCCCCACAAAACCCTAGAGCGACAATCGATTCAACCTGAAGCAATGTCGCTCTAGCGGCAAGGCGTA
Source organism: Xanthobacteraceae bacterium (assembly GCA_035943155.1). GTDB lineage: Bacteria > Pseudomonadota > Alphaproteobacteria > Rhizobiales > Xanthobacteraceae > BOG-931. Next base: position 790 of record DASZCJ010000008.1, read on the forward strand.
GTAATACCCGAAAATTGTAAACGCAAGGCGGGGTGCCGCATCCTGAGGCGGCCGCCGACGGGTCCGTCCCGAAGTGGCCGGCATTGGGGGGTGACGGCGTGTTAAGTTCTCACCTCGCGTCCGCTTCCGCGCGCAGCTTGAAGCGCTGGATCTTGCCGGTCGCCGTCTTCGGCAGATCGCGGCGGAACTCGATCCAGCGCGGATATTTGTAGACCGCGAGCTTTTGCCGGCATTCGTCCTGCAGTTTTTGCGCGAATGCATCGCTCGCCTTCTCCGGCGATTTGAGCACGACAAAGGCTTTCGGCTTGATCAGCTTGTCGGTGTCCGGCCAGCCGACCACGGCGGCTTCGAGCACGTCGGGATGGCTTTGCAGCACGCCTTCGACTTCGAACGGCGAGACGTACATGCCGGAGACTTTCAGCATGTCGTCGCGGCGGCCGCAGTAGACGAAATAGCCGCTGTCGTCCTGAACGTATTTGTCGCCGGAGCGCGTCCATTCGCCGACGAAGGTGGCGCGCGATTGCGCGCGATTGTTCCAATACATCATCGCGCTGGTCGGGCCGCGCACTTGCAGTTCGCCCATTTCGCCGGGCGTGTCGATCATTTTGCCGTCATCGTCGATCAGGCGGATGTCATAGCCCGGCACCGGTTTGCCGCTGGTGCCGTATTTCACGTCGCCGGGGCGGTTGCTTAAGAAAATGTGCAGCATCTCGGTCGAGCCGAGCCCGTCGAGAATGTCGACGCCGTAGCGTTCGCTCCAGCGCCGGCCGATATCGGGCGGCAGCGCTTCACCGGCGGAGACACAGCAACGGATTTTCAGCTCCGCGCGCGCCGGCGCGGCCGGGCTTGCCAGGAACAAGGCATAAAATGTCGGCACCGCGTAGAAGATCGTCACGCCGTGTTTCTTGAGGAGATCGGCAACGACTTCGGGCGTGGGCCGTGCCGGCAGCAACACGGTGGTCGCGCCGACCGACATCGGAAAGGTCAGCGCATTGCCGAGCCCGTAGG
>DASZCJ010000009.1:0-12042 GCA_035943155.1 Xanthobacteraceae bacterium
CTCCTTGCGCAGCTCCTCGGTCGGATGTTCTCCGGCCATTAGCGTCACATAGGCATAGATGCCCTGTCCCTTGATGTTGTGCGGATAGCCAACCACGGCAGCTTCCGAAACCTTTGGATGGGCGACCAGCGCCGATTCCACTTCAGCAGTGCCAAGCCTGTGGCCGGCGACATTGATCACGTCGTCGACGCGGCCGGTGATCCAGTAATAGCCGTCCGTATCGCGACGGCAGCCATCGCCGGTGAAATACTTTCCCGCGTAGGCGCTGAAATAAGTGTCCACGAAACGCTGGTGATCGCCGTAGACCGTGCGCATCATGCCCGGCCAGGCGTCGGCAATGCAGAGATTGCCGCTGGCGGCACCTTCCTGCACTTTGCCCTCGGCATCGACGATCTGCGGCACGACCCCGAAGAACGGCAGCGTCGCCGATCCGGGCTTGAGACGAATTGCTCCGGGCAACGGCGTGATCAAGATGCCGCCGGTTTCAGTCTGCCACCAAGTATCGACGATTGGGCAGCGGCCGTCGCCAACCGTACGGTGGTACCATTCCCAGGCCTCGGGATTGATCGGTTCGCCAACGGTGCCGAGAAGGCGTAGCGAGGCGCGCGATGTCTTCTTCACCGGCGCATCGCCGGCCTGCATCAGCGCCCGGATCGCGGTCGGCGCCGTATAGAAGGTGTTGACCTTATGCTTGTCGACGACCTCCCAAAAGCGCGAGGTCGAAGGATAATTCGGCACGCCCTCGAACATCAGCGTGGTGGCGCCGTTCGCCAGCGGGCCATAGACGATATAGCTGTGGCCGGTGACCCAACCGACATCCGCCGTGCACCAGTAAATGTCGCCGTCGTGATAGTCGAACACATATTGATGCGTCATCGCCGTGTAGATGAGATAACCGGCCGTGGTGTGCAGCACACCTTTCGGCCGACCGGTCGAGCCTGACGTGTAAAGAATGAACAGCGGATCTTCGGCGTTCATTTCCTCGCAAGGACAGTCCGCCGTCACCACGTCCTTGGCTTCGTGGTACCAGACGTCGCGCACCGGATCCATGTCGACCGCCCCGCCAGTGCGCTTGACGACGATCACGTAATCGACGCCGCCGACCTTGGCGATCGCCGCATCGGTATTCGCCTTGAGCGGAATTTTCCGCCCACCGCGTATTCCCTCGTCCGCGGTAATGACGATGTTGGATTTGCAGTCTTCGATGCGGCCGGCGAGCGAATCCGGCGAGAAGCCGCCGAACACTACGGAATGAATGGCGCCGATGCGCGCGCAGGCCAGCATCGCATACGCGGCTTCGGGAATCATGGGCATATAGATAGTGACGCGGTCGCCTTTCTTGACGTTGCGATTGCGCAGAATGTTGGCGAAACGGCAAACCTCGTCGTGCAGCTCTTTGTAGGTGACGTGTTTTGATTCCTTTGGATCGTCACCTTCCCAGATGATGGCCGTTTGTTTGCCGCGGCTGTGCAGATGGCGGTCGATGCAGTTATAGGCCACGTTGGTAACGCCGTCCTCAAACCACTTGATGAATACGTTGGGCTTGTTGAAAGAGGTGTTCTTGACCCTGCTGAAGGGCTTCATCCAATGAACACGCTTAGCCTGCTCGGCCCAAAATCCATTCGGATCGGCAAGCGACTGCTCATACATTTTCCTGTATTGGGCTTCGTTGATGAAAGCGCGTTTGGTCCAATCGGCCGGCACTTCATAAATCTTGTCGGACATTTCGCTCTCCTCCGCTTACCGGCGGGACTTCGTTGCAAGTCTTTGTCGCAAGTCCTTATTGATGGACGTTTCTCCGCCGCATTATGCGACGGCCCAACAAGAACGGACAAGGCTATAAGACCGACGTTCTATTGAGACGCCCCGCCGCACGGCCGAACCGGCACGCCGCGACTACGCCCCAATCGCGCCAATCACCGCACCGATCACGAGAAGCACGATCAGCCAGTTGCCAAGATCAATCAGCAGGAGCCGTCGGTCGCGGCCGGAGAAGCTGTAATTGACGGTCATGGTGGTAAGGACGAAGCCGAACCAAAGAAAGGCCGCGGAGACGATGCCGTTGCGCAGCGTCACTTGGCCGACACCCAAATGGGCAAGCAGGCCGGCAAGCATCCAAGCAATGATGAGGTTAACAACCAACGCATAAACATAGGGCAGGAAAGCACCCGGTTTTTTGCGATCCTCCGCCATCTGCTGCGGTGTCTTGCCCAGCGCCGCAGTGTAATGCCTGCTGAAGCTCACGTACCAGGCAGCGCTGGCGAGCCAGGCGATCACCGCGGCGATCACGATGGCGAGATAATTGACAGTGCTGAAAGTCACGACGTTTCCCCTGTTGGCGGCTGTTGCCCCTATTTGAACCGCAATGTGTGCTGGTCAGGGCGCTCCCCAAAAGGGAACAAACACTCACGCTGGCCATTGCTCAGTCAAGAGCCATTTCGTTGCGTCATCTCGGTGCAGGAACAGCATACCCAACAAGCAGGCCAAGCCGCTGCGCGCGACCGGTGCCGACTCTCGCCTGCGACCATGAAGCTCCTTAAGCGGCTGGGGCTGAATTACATAAGCACGGCCGAATTGACCATCCGCCGTCAGCGGCATGGCCGCGGCTTTCGTTATGTGATGCCCGACGGCAGAGCGGCGCCGCGCAAAGAGTGGCGGCGCCTTGCCGCGCTGGCCGTTCCTCCAGCCTATGAGGAGGTTTTATACGCCGCCGAGCCGAACGCTCACATCCAAGCGGTCGGCCGCGACGCCGCCGGGCGCTTGCAATATCGCTATCACCCCGATTGGCAGCGCGTGCGCGAGACGCGCAAGGCGCGCCGGCTTGCCCGAATGGCGGAAGTTCTGCCGCACATCCGCCGCAGCATCGACCAGCACTTGAGTGCTACGGCGCCATCGCGCGAATTTACCCTCGCCGCCGTGATCGAGATCGTCGCCAGGAGCGGCATTCGTCCCGGCAGTGAGGAGTATGCGGGGCTACACGGCACGCGCGGCGCGGCGACGCTTTTGAAATCGAATGTCTCGATCTATGGCGAAACTATCAGGCTGCGTTTCAAAGCCAAGGGCGGCAAGCCAATCGAGAAAGAAATCCATGCGCCGAAACTGGCAAACGCGATCCATCTTCTTCTGCAATTGCCCGGACGTCGCCTGTTCCAATATCGCGATGCCGATGGCGTCGTGCGCACCGCGAGTGCACGGGAGGTCAACCAATTCTTGCGCGAGGTCGCCGGCGTCGAAATTTCCTTGAAAGATTTTCGCACCCTGCTCGCTTCAGTTTCGGTGCTGGACGCCCTGGCGCGCGCCGAGCCCGCAGCGAGCAAGCGGGCGCGGCGGCGGCAAATCCTCGACGCAATCTGCGCGGCCGCCGCCGAACTCGGCAATACGCCGGCGATCTGCCGCAAGAGTTACGTGCACGAGACGGTCGTGAACGCTTTCGAGGATGGCGTGCTGGAACGATTTGCCGAAACGCTGCGCGCCAGCGGTTCGACGGCGAGCCGCGCCAAAGTGCTTGCCAAGGTCGCAGCGCAAATCGAAACCGACGCTGCAGCCTAATGCCGGTCGCCCCGGCAGGCGCAGACCTTACAACCCACCCATCTTACAGACCAGCTTCCATTGCGCCTCGGTCACCGGCTGGACCGACAGCCGCGCATATTTAGCGAGCGCCATCTCTTTCAACTTCGGCTCCGCCTTGACCGCGGCCAGCGATACCGGCTTGGGCACGGCTTCGACCGCGGCCGTGGTGACCGCGACCCAGGGCTCCCCCTTTTTTGCCGTCGGATCGGGATAAGCTTCGCGAATGATTTCACCGATGCCGACGATCTGTTTTTCATCCCCGGTGTGGTAAAAGAAAAACTTCTCGCCCTTTTTCATCTCTTTGAGATTGCGCCGCGCGATGAAATTACGGACGCCGCTCCACGCTTCGCCTTTGTTGCCCCGCTTGACTTGGTCGTCCCAGGAAAATTCTTCCGGTTCGGTTTTCAATAGCCAGTAGGCCATCTGTCACTCCACAAACGTTTTTCGCTCTCTGGCGGCACTCACGATTCCGCTTTGAATGGTCGAGTCAGCAGCGATTCGATCACCGCGTCGACTGTCATCTTGCCCGTAAGCAATGCAGCAACCGCGGCGGAAATCGGCATATCGACCGCGCGATCGCGCGCCATTTCAAGGAGCACGGGCGCGGTGAACACGCCTTCGGCAAGCCCGGCGTGGATCGAATCCGGCTTCTCGCCACGGCCAAGATTGATACCGAAAGTGAAGTTGCGCGATTGCGGACTTGAGCAGGTCAGAAGAAGGTCGCCAAGGCAGGAAAGGCCCATCATGGTTTCGGCCTTCGCGCCATAAGCCTTGCCGAAGCGCACAAGCTCGGCAAAGCCGCGCGTGGTCAGCGCCGCAAGCGCGCTGGCGCCAAGTCCGCGTCCCATGACGACGCCAGCGGCTATGGCGAGTACGTTTTTCGCTGCGCCGCCGATCTCGACGCCGCGAACGTCGCTGGAATGATATGGGCGCAACGTTGCCGAGCCGACCGCCTGCGCCAGCTCGTCGGCAAGCTTGCCATCCGCTGCGGCGAGCGTGACCGCGGTCGGCATGCCGCGCGCCACATCGGCGGCAAAGCTCGGCCCCGACAAAATCGCAGGGCTCGCCTTGGGGGCGCATTCGGCGATCACTTCCGTCATGAATTTCTTGCTGCCGCGTTCGATGCCCTTGGCGCAGACGATCACGGGCGTGCGTTCGGCCAGCGCCGGCGCCAGCGCTTGCATCACCGCGCGGACTGCTTGCGCGGGCACCACGAGCAGGATCGCCGCAGCGCCGGCAGCTTCGGCGAGATCGCTGGCGATCGCGATACCGTCGTCGAGCGGTATGCCGGGCAGGAACTGGCTCTCGCGTTGGTTCTTGAGCCGCGCGGCATTGGCGGGATCATGCTCCCAAAGCGTGACGCTGCGCCCGGCGCGCGCGCAGGCTAATGCCAATGCCGTGCCCCAGGCGCCGGCACCGAGGACCGCGATGTGATTGAAGGCCATGCTGTTCCGAGGCGATTGCCAAACCGGCCCTGGGCGGGCACTGCGCTTTTAACGCGGCAAGACTAAAGGCATTGCTGGCCGGGACAAGCCCGCAACGAGACGTGCAAGGGGCAGGTAATTTATAGCGCCTCACCGCGCAACAGCTTGGGCACGTCGCCAACGAGACCTGCCGCCTCGCGGATGAACAGACGCTTGAGAGCGGGGACACGATCGACCAAGCCCAGGCCGACATCGCGGGCGAGTCGCAGCAGATCGGAGCGGTTGGAAAACAGCCGATTGAGACCGTCGGTGGCGACCCCCATGGCCATGGTGTCGAAGCGGCGCCAGCGCTGATAGCGTTCGAGCACCTCCGCCGAACCTGGATCGAGTCCCAGGCGCGCCGCGTCAACGATGACTTCGGCCAGCGCGGCGACATCCTTTAGTCCCATATTGAGCCCTTGCCCGGCGATCGGGTGGATCAGGTGCGCGGCGTCACCGATCAGCGCGATACGCTCGGCAATGAACGAACGGGCGACGAAAAAGCCGAGCGGATGAGCGCGGCGGCGGCCGAGCACTTTGATATCGCCCAAATGCAGCTTGAAACGCTGCTCAAGCTCGGCATGGAAGGCATCATCGGGCAAGGCCATGATGCGTTCGGCTTCGGCTGTGGTTTCGGTCCATACGATCGAAGCGCGCCGTCCTTTGAGCGGCAGAATGGCGAACGGTCCGGCCGGCAGAAAATGCTCCTCGGCGCGCCCTCCATGGTCGCGCTCGTGCGCGACATTGACGACGATTGCCGATTGTCCGTAGCTCCAGCCGTGGGTCGCGATTCCTGCCCGGGTACGGATCGTCGATCGCGCGCCGTCGGCGGCAACGAGGAGAGGCGCGGCCAATGCGGATCCATCGCTCAGTCGCGCATTAATGTGCAATGCATCGCCCGATGTGCTCGCGTTCACCGGACCGCGTTCGGATGGAAGCGTGAACTCTGTCACTGCGGCGGTCCGCAGCTCGACACCGCTCTGCCGTGCCTTGTCGGCTAGCGCCTCAACCAGGCGGCGATTGTCGATCATATGTGCGAACGGCTCGCCGGGCTCGATTTCGCCAGCGAAGGTAAGGAAGGTCGGCCGCACCGCATCGCCGAGCCGGCTGTCCGTGACCACCATGTCGAGAATGGGTTGCGCTTCGTCGGCGACACTCGGCCAAACGCCAAGCGTGTCGAACAACCGGCGCACCGACGCGACGATCGCCGAAGCGCGTTCGTCATCGGCGTGGGTGGCGCCCAGGCTCGGATCGGCGACGGCTACGGTAAAGGACTCGCCGAGCGCCTGGCGCAGCGCAATCGCCAGCGTGAGCCCAGCGAAGCCGCCGCCGGCAATCAGCACATCGACATCAGCACGCAGCATAATCCGACCTGATACACCATGACGGCACACGACCCACAGAATCGCCGAACGCAGCCATTATTATCAATTCCAGTCTAACAGATTTGCTCCGGAGATTGCTCCTTGGCATCGTTGCTTTGGCCTCTTGCTTTGGCATCGTTAATTGACCGACTTGACCCCGCCGCTGAAGCCGTATGCAACCAAGGATGACGATCGCACGGCCTGATGCCGAGGGACCTCGCTGCACGCGGGGTCAGCCGACGGAGATAGTATGGCTTCCGCCGTTCAAGACCTGATCGACCTCCTCGACCTTGAGCCGCTCGAACTGAATCTGTTTCGCGGGCGCTCGCCGCAATCGAGCTGGCAACGCGTGTTCGGCGGCCAAGTCATCGGCCAGGCGCTCGTCGCCGCCTGCCGCACGGTCGAGAACGTGACCGCCCGGCCACCGCACTCGCTGCACGCCTATTTTCTGATCGGCGGCGATCCAAAAGTGCCGATCATCTATGAAGTGGACCGCATCCGCGACGGTCGGAGCTTTACCACCCGACGCGTAGTCGCGATCCAGCACGGTCACGCGATTTTCTCCATGTCGGTGTCGTTTCACGGCGCGGAAGGCGACCTATCGCATCAGTTCACGATGCCAGACGTGCCGAAACCGGATGAGTTGCCGACTGAAGCGGAATTGCGGGAGCGGGTAAGGCCGCTGATGCCTGAAGCGGTGCGCCGCTATTACGAGCGCGAGCGGCCGATTGAACTGCGTCCGGTCGAGTACAATCGCTATGCCGGCGGCAAGCTCGCCGGCGACCGCTTCCATGTCTGGGTGCGTACCACCGGTCGGTTGCCCGACGAGCCGGCCATTCATCAATGCGTCCTCGCTTACGCCTCTGACATGACATTGCTGGATGCCACACTCATCACGCACGGCCGCTCGGTGCTCGACGACGACATCATGGCGGCGAGCCTCGACCACGCGCTCTGGTTCCATCGGCCGTTTCGTGCCGATGAATGGCTGCTTTATGCGCAAGATAGCCCGAACTTGGCCGGTTCCCGCGGCTTCGCCCGCGGGCTGATATTCGCAGGCGACGGCATGCTGGTCGCGTCGGTCGCCCAGGAAGGGCTGTTGCGTCAGCGCCGCGGCGGGAGTGGCCATCGGACCACTGGACGCGGCCCGCGCCCGGCAACAAAATAGCCGGCTACGACGGCAGCTAGCCGAATACCGTAATACGAGACGATTGCAGCGTCTCGCCGGCAACCGGGAAGCGCCAAGAAGGTCATGCAATGAAACTGGTTACCGCCATCATCAAGCCGTTCAAGCTGGACGAAGTGCGCGACGCCCTACTCGCGATCGGCGTTGATGGAATGACGGTCACTGAAGTGAAGGGCTATGGGCGTCAGAAGGGCCATACCGAAATTTATCGCGGCGCCGAATACGCCGTGAATTTCTTGCCGAAAATCCGCATCGAGATTGCTGTCACCGAAGAGAACGCTGACAAAGTCGTTGAGACGATCAGCAACGCGGCCAAGACCGGCGAGATTGGCGACGGCAAGATATTCGTCGCTCCGATCGACCACGCCTTGCGCATTCGCACCGGCGAAACCGACGGCGATGCGCTCTGAAAAAGCAGCCCACATCGCCCGGGGTGAACCTACCGGCAAAACCTGCTAATCCCTGCGACCGAGCGAAACCAACCAAGCGAAAGCGCCAGTCGCACCCGTAATTTCAGTCCAAGGAACAGTGAGGACGTCATGTACGCCAATCTCGAACTCTTCATTGACGGCAAATGGCTCGGCGGCAATGGCCGCCGCGGTGAAGACGTGATCAATCCGGCAACCGAAAAGCCGCTCGCGCACTTGCCGCATGCCAGCCAGGCCGATCTCGATGCCGCACTCGAAGCGGCCAAGAAAGGCTTCGCGGTGTGGCGGACGACATCGGCCTATGATCGCGCCAAGATCATGCGCAAAGCCGCCGATCTGATACGCGAACGTTATGATGCGATCTCGAAAATTCTGGTTCAGGAGCAGGGCAAGGTCTACCCCGAAGCGCGCGCCGAAGTGATCACCTCGGCCGACATCATCGAATGGTATGCCGAAGAAGGCAGGCGCGCTTATGGACGGATCGTGCCGGGACGCGCCAAGGGCGTGCGCCAGATCGTGGTGCAGGAGCCGGTCGGTATCGTCGCGGCGTTCACACCATGGAATTTCCCGACGCTGACGCCGGCGCGCAAGATTGGCGGCGCGCTTGCCGCCGGTTGTTCGCTCATTCTCAAAGCGTCGGAAGAAACGCCCGGCGCTTGCGTCGAAATGGCGCGCTGTTTTGCCGACGCCGGATTGCCGGCCGGCGTGCTCAACCTGGTATTCGGCGTCCCGTCGGAGATTTCCGAGCATCTCATCGCCAAAGACGACGTGCGCAAGATCTCGTTCACCGGCTCCATTCCGGTGGGCAAGCATCTGGCGGCGCTCGCCGCCAAAGGCATGAAGCGGGCGACCATGGAGCTAGGCGGCCATTCGCCGGTTGTGGTGTTTGCCGATGCCGATCCCGAGAAATCCGCCGAGACGATCGCGGCGTTCAAATACCGCAACGCCGGCCAAGTCTGCATTTCACCGACGCGATTCTACGTGCAGGAGCCGGTCTACAATCGTTTCCTGGCGCGCTTTACCGAATATGCCAAAGCGATCAAGCTCGGCGACGGCCTCGAGAAAGGCAATACGATGGGCCCGATGGCCAATGCGCGACGCATCGACACCATGGACAGCTTCGTCAACGACGCCAAGCATCGCGGCGGTAAAGTCGTCACCGGCGGCAATCGGCGCGGCAATCAAGGTTACTTTTTTGAGCCAACGGTGATCACCGATGTGCCGGACGATAGCAAAGTCATGACCCAGGAGCCGTTCGGGCCGCTGGCGCCGATCGTCGCATTCAAGAGCTTCGACGAAGTTGTGGAGCGCGCCAATTCGCTGCCTTACGGCTTGGCCGCCTACACGTTCACCGGCTCAACGCAAACGGCGACGATGATCGCCGATGCACTGCAGTCCGGCATGGTCGGCGTCAACTCGATTGCAATTTCGACGCCGGAAACGCCGTTCGGCGGCGTCAAGGAATCCGGTTACGGCAGCGAAGGCGGCATCGAGGGTCTTGCCGCCTATCTGAACACGAAATTTATTTCGCAGGCCTGACGTTAATTGCTAGAGCGAGATGAGACTTCGTCGAATCGTCACCCGCTCTAGCTTTTGTTTGGGCATGATCTTTTCCGAAAACCGGTTACCACTTTTCGGGATCACGCTTTATTGGCCGTCGGCGGCTCAACGCCGCCACGGCCCATCACGCCGCCGTTACCATGATGGGCGGCGGTCGCGCCATCTTTTGAGCGCCATCTGTTCGCGGCCATATCGCCGCCGAGGAACGAAAGTCGACTATCCCGCATTGTAGCGCCGGGGTGCTGGATGAGCGCGCGAGAGCGTCGATGGACATTTTGGCAGGCATGCTTGCTTATATTGCCGGCATCGGCGCCATCTTTGCCGGATTGGTGGTGTTCTCTGTTTTCGTTGCCACGCCAAACAAGCCGGTCGAGCCCCAAAGCGCGACCGCGATGCTCGTTAAACCGAGCGCGCCGAACAAAGCCGTAGCTGCGGAGCCAGGCACAAAACCAGCGAGCGGTCATCCCGAAAAGAATGCGGCGGCCACCAGTGCGCCCGTTGATGCCGGCCGGCCGACACGCCTTGGCAATGAAACCCACCGCAGGCCCGGTACGATCGCAGCTAGTTCCGCAGCGCAATTGCGGCGGATGGTTGAGGAAGAGCGCGCCCGGCGCTGGGCTTCTCAGCATGACCCAAGCTTCGAACACCGCTTTCTCGGCTACGCCGATTAAAACGCTTTACCCCTTCGAAATCGGGTTTCAAATCAGGCGGGCCAAATTCCGCGTGGCGCCTCCACGCGTGGGCACTCACGCGTAAGAACGGTCCAGATAAGACACCGCATCCTCGGCGAGCTCATGCGGATCGCGTTCGCCGCGCTGCGCCATCTCAATGATGCGCTTGGCGATTAACTCCTGGGCGGCGCGCTTATAGGCCGGCGATGCCAGCTTGCTGCCGGATTGCTCGACTTTCCGCCACGCGGCTTCGAAGACCGAAACCAATGTTTCGATCGTTTCCGGATCAAACGCCGATTGGGCAAGCAGCGGAACTATCGGCATGGAACCATTTTCGGTCTGCATTTAGGACTCGATCTTTGGCCTAATCGGACCAATGGACCTATACTAACTCGCGACGAAGAGATTCGATGTGGGCGATCGCTCAAGCACGGCCGCCGCGGTATTGCCGAAGAATAGCACGTCGCCGGGCCGCCGGCTCACCCCAAGAACGACAAGATCGTAGCCGCGTCCGGCTTCGCGCAGGATTGCCTCGTCGGGCGTCATGTCGGCGCGCGTCGTGCTGCGCAGCGGCACATCGTAACGCTCGGCCAAAGCTGCGATCTCCTTTAGCACCGCCAGCTCATTGCGCCGCATCACCAGCCGGCGCGATAGATTGTGGCGGCTCGCGCCGGAATTTGCCCGCGTCACGTAAAGTGCCGTGACCTGCGCGTCGATGGCGCGCGCCAAAATGAGCCCGACCTCGACCCCGCGGCGCGAGACGTCTGTGCCAGTGACCGGGATCAGAATCCGGCTGCGCCGCAGGCGAGTGAGATCGCGCCCCCTATCGTGGCCGCGACCGCGGGTATCCGCCACTGCCAGCGGACCTTGGAAGCTTTGTGTGATCAGCGACAGGTCTTTGCTGAACCCGCCATTGGGCTCGCGGGTATTGGCGATGCCGACCACAAGGAGGTCGTAGCCTTTACGCGCTTCCTCCGCGACCGCCTCCGGCCCCAGCGCGTGGCGACGGGTGATGACTTCGACTTTGGCGGACTTCTCCCCCTCTGGATGGGCTTCGAGCGCGGTCGTCGCTTTGGCTGCGCTTTTGACTGCCTCTTCGACATGGTTTTCATCGGGTTTTGCCGAAGTTCTCTCAGATTTTTTCTCAGGTTTTTGCTCGGATTTTTGGCGAGCCTTGGCGGCGTATTCGTCCATTACTTCAGGCTTGCCTCGCTTTGCCTTGTCGGTGAGATCGAGGATGGTCGTCGGTTTGCCGCCGGAGCCGGCGATAATCCCGGCAAGCTGAGCGGCGAATTTGCCGTTGGCGCTGTCGTCGATCGCGAGCAGCAGGCGTTCGAGATTGGTCACAAAGCCCTTGGCATCCACCTCCTCTCGCTCAAGCCGCAGGCGTTCCTTCTTGCGCAACGGCAGCCGCTTGAGCGACCAGCGCAGCATCGTCGGCATCGCCATTGTCGTCACGATCGCCATGATGACGATCAGCGTGAAAAGATTCTGCGTGAGCAGGCCAGTCGACAGGCCGAGCGAAGCGACGATCACTTCGGTCGAGCCGCGCGCGTTCATGGCGCAGCCGAGCGCGAACGATTCCGCGCGGGACAAGCCGCCGACCGTGCCGCCGATAAAAGCGCCGGCAAATTTTCCGATACTGGCGATCGCGATGAGGCCGACCGCAAGCAGCGCCAGAGCGGGGCTGTGCAAAATCGTCAGATCCGCGTTGAGCCCGGCAACGCCGAAGAACACCGGCATGAACAAAGCAACGATGAGGCCGCGCAACTGTTCGTCAATGTGGCGGGTGAGAATGGG
>DASZCJ010000010.1:0-4282 GCA_035943155.1 Xanthobacteraceae bacterium
GCGAATGCGTTTGCCAGTCGCCTGATATACGGCGTTGGCGATCGCAGCCGCCGTGCCGACATTAGCGAGTTCACCCAAACCCTTCACGCCGGCCGGATTCACGTCATGATCGATCTCCGAAACGAGGATCACCTCAACCTGTTCGATGTCGGCGTTCACCGGCACCAGGTAGTCGGCCAGATTGTCATTTACGTACCGCGCGCGTTTGACGTCGATCTCGGTCGCCTCATGGAGTGCCGAGCTGATGCCCCAGATCATCCCGCCCATGAGCTGGCTGCGAACGGTTCGGGTATTCATCAGCCGACCGGCGGCAAAGGCGCCAACGATCCGCGGCACGCGAATTTCGCAGGTTGAAGCATGGACCCGAACTTCGACAAACTCCGCGCCCATCGCGTACATGATCTTTTCGCCGTGCGATCCGCCGGTCGACGTATACGTTCCTGCATAGAGGCTGGACATGGCTTTGGGTTCGAGGCCCGGCGGAACGAATTCGGCGTATTCTTCGATCGAACTGACGCCCATGCGCTTGAACACGTCTTCAATTTTTTCCCCGGCGCCATCTGGGGCAACGACTTTGCCGTCGTTCAGTGTCAGGGCGTCGGCGCTGCTACCCGCGAGCGGGCCTTCCTTGGTGGTGACTGCAGCATTGAATAGCTTGCTGCGAATTGCATCGCAGGTTTTCAGCACGGCGCTGCATGTGCTCGCCGTCGTGTTCGACCCGCCGGCGGTAGGGGCGGGAGGAAAGCGCGAGTCGCCAACTTCGACTCTGACTGAACCGAGATTGACGCCAAGCCGTTCTGCCGCCATCTGAGCGAGAACCGTGTAGACGCCATTGCCGATTTCATGCGCGGCGGTCTGCACGCGGACGTCGCCATTTGGCATCAAGCGCACCCGTGCAGCAGCGGGGCCGACATGCGTCGGGTAGAGCGCGGTCGCGCAGCCGAAGCCGATGAGCCAATCACCATCGCGCATAGACCGCGGCTGCGGCTTGCGATTGTGCCAGCCGAACGCCGCGGCCGCCTGGTCATAGCACTGCATCAAGGAGCGGCTCGTATACGGTTTGCCGCCGATGGGGCTGGTCGTCGTGTCATTAACACGACGAAATTCAATCGGATCCATGCCGAGCTTGATCGCCATCTCATCCATGGCGCTTTCCAATGCGTACACGTATGGCACGACCGGCGGCGAACGCATGTAGCCCGGTGTATTGCGGTCCGCATGCACCACGTTCACCTTCGTGGTCACGGCACCATAGGCATAAAGCTGGGCAGTATCCTCGACACCAGCCACTACGTAAGGGTCTGGACGTGAACTGATTTCCCAACCTTCGTGGAAATAACCGATGAGCTTGCCATCGCGCCGCGCGCCCAGGCGGATGTGGTGCCGTGTTTCAGCGCGATAAGTGGCGATAGTGAAGCCTTGAGCCCGCGTAGGCACGAGCTTGACCGGCCGATTTAGGCGTTTGGCGGCAAGCGCGATCATCGCCGTTCGCGGGGTCATTGCGCCCTTGGAGCCGAACGCGCCGCCGGCATAATGCGAGACGGCCCGCACTTTCTCGGGCTCGACACCAAGCCGCTCGGCGACACTGTTTTTCAATCCATAAACGAATTGACTCGGCTCATAGACTGTCAGTTGATCGCCGGTCCAAGCGCAGGTGGTCGTGAACAGTTCGATTGGATTGTGGTGCTGCGTCGGCGTGCCATATTCGGCGTCAAGCACCACATCCGCGCCGGCAATTGCACTCGCAGCGTCGCCGGCCTGCGGCACACGTTGGTGCGCCTTCGATTCCTTGGTTGCGTCGGCCTCATTTAAGCCCTGAGCGTCGAATGTGGCCGAGGGGGTTTTTTCGCGATAACTCGCTTTGACACGTCGTGCCGCTTCGCGCGCAGCCTCGAACGTATCGCCCACGACGATCGCGATAATCTGGCCGGCGTGATGGATTTCCGGGCCAAGATTCTGGATTGATGTCGAGCAGCGCCCGCCGAATTCCACGGTCTTGAGCTCGGACATGTCCTCGGCGGTGAAGATATCGAGAATACCCGGTACGGTACGTGCGTCCTCAAGGTCGAGCGAGGTCAGGATGCCCTTGGCGATCGCGCTGGTCACCAGCACCGCGTAGGCGGGATTGGCAACCGGAGTATCGGCCGGGTAGCGGGCTTGGCCGGTGACTTTCAGCCGTGCGTCATAGCGCGGCGCCGGCGCTCCCATGTTTTCCTTTGGCTGCGGTGCGGCCGCGTTCGCCATCGCTTGATCTCCATCAAATTTCCAGCGCTGCCGCCTGTTGCAGGGCGCGGATCAATGTGCGCTTGCCAAGTTCGATCTTGAAGTCGTTGTAGCCATAGCCTTTAGCGCCGGCGAAAGCGGCGCTTGCCGCCGCGGCAGCGTTTTGCTCATTGACAGACTTACCGCGTAGCAATGCTTCGGCTTCGATCGCCCGCCAGGGCACGGTCGCCAACCCGCCCAGCGCGATGCGCGCGGTGCGCACAATGCCGTCCTGCTGATCGAGCGCCACCGCAGCAGAAGCGAGCGCAAATTCGTAGGACTGCCGATCCCGCACTTTTAGATAAAGCGAACGCCGGGTCCAGGGCGCCGCAGGGATCAGAAACGACGTGATGATCTCGCCCGGCCGCAAACTGATTTCCTGATCCGGCGTGTCGCCGGGTTTGCGGTGGAGATTGGCAAACGGGATGGTTCGGCTGCCGGCGGGGCCCGCGATCTCCACGGCCGCCTCGAGTGCGATCAGCGCCTGAGCGAAATCGCTGGGATAGGTGGCAATGCATTGATCGCTCCCGCCGAGTACGGCGTGCATGCGGTTGAAGCCGGTCAGCGCCGCGCAACCAGATCCGGGGGAGCGTTTGTTGCATTCAGAATAGGAAACGTCGCGGAAGTAGGTGCAGCGCGTGCGCTGCAAGACATTGCCACCGAGGCTTGCCATGTTGCGCAGCTGCTGGCTGGCTGCCTGGGAAAGCGATTGCGCGATGACTGGATATTGCGATTTAACGCCGGAGTGGTCGGCCGCTTCGGCCATCCGCACCAGTGCACCAAGCCGCATGCCGCGCTGACTGAGCTCAATTCGGCCGTGACCTGTCTCAGTGAGCGGATTGATGTCGATTATCACGTCCGGTTGCGCGACATCGAGCTTCATAAGATCGGTCAAAGTCGTGCCGCCGGCGAGATACGCGACTTTATTTCGGCTACGGGCGCTCGCTGGGCTGGCCGCGGCGGCAAGCTGCACAGCTTCGTTTGGTTCGCGCGCGCGCCGGTAGATAAAGGTGCGCATGATTACTGTGTGCTCGCGGTTTTCATCTGCACTCTTGCCTGCTTTATCGCATCGACAATATTCGGATAGGCGGCACAGCGGCAGAGATTGCCACTCATATATTCTCTGATGTCGGCGTCGTTCTCGGCGTGACCTTCGTTCACGCAGCCGATCGCCGACATGATCTGGCCGGGCGTGCAATAGCCGCACTGAAACGCGTCGTGATCGATGAAGGCTTGCTGCATCGGATGCAGTTCGCCCTCATTGGCGAGACCTTCGATCGTGGTCACGTTGCGTCCCTGCGCAGCGACCGCAAGCGTGAGACACGATAAGACGCGTCGTCCATCGATTAGAACAGTACAGGCGCCGCATTGGCCGTGATCGCAGCCCTTTTTTGCGCCGGTCAGTCCCAATCGCTCGCGCAGCAGATCCAGCAGCGAGGTTCTTATGTCCACTGCGACACTGTGGTCACGATCGTTGATGGTGAGCGCAATATCGACCGGTTTACCTGGGCTGGTGGACGGCGCGACGCGCCGCGCTTCGGTTTGCGCGGCTCGTGCAATCACGGGCGCGGCAGCACTCGAAACGGTTCCCATGAGGACCGATCTGCGATCGGGGCCGCTTTGCGGCATAATTGTACCGGAACTTGGCTTGCGCTTGGTCATGATCAGCCCATTTTGTGGGCGCTAAGCACGTCGGAAATGCGCGCGTGCCGATTATTCGTGCTAACCAAGGCCTTGCTTCGTTGTTCCGGCATTCCTTATCAGCGCATTTGTCATTCCTTACCCAGCGCGTTTGTCCGATAGGGAACCAATGGTCTGCCGGCGCGATTGTCCTCCCGCGGAAATCCTTCCGCGAAGGAGAATTACTCCATGGCTAACGAAAAAATGGGTGGGCAGCAGCAAGGCGGCCAACAGGGTGGTCAGCAAGGCGGCCAACAGGGTGGTCAGCAGAAACCAGGTCAGCAAACCCAGACACCTGGAAAAGGCGGTCAGCAAGGCGGTGGCGGCCAACAAGGCGGAC
>DASZCJ010000011.1:0-2607 GCA_035943155.1 Xanthobacteraceae bacterium
CCCCAAGTCTCGACCACGGTCGCAAGCGCGACCGCACGGCCGCTATTGCGCCAATCCTCAGCGGCTTTGAGGATGTCAGTGTCCGTTGAGAGCATTGGATAAACCCCTCGTTTGATGTCGCGAAATGGCGAGTGGCGAATAAGGATAAAATAGGGGGTGATAGCTTTCTTCGCTACTCGCTATTCGCCGTTCGCTGCCTCTCACGCCACCTTGCGCAGCCAGGCTCTTGGGTTGGCCGAGCTGTCGCCGCCGTGCGCCAGCGCGGCCACCAGGCCGGCCATTGATTCAAGATTGTGGATCGGACGCATTTCGTCGACATGCGGCAGCATCGCTTTGATCCCGCGGGCGCGCGCCTCGAACCCCTCGAAGCGAAGCAGCGGATTGAGCCAAATCAGCCGCCGGCACGAGCGCTGCAGCCGGTCCATTTCGAACGCCAGCGTCTCGTCGGCGTCGCGTTCGAGACCATCGGTAATCAGCAAAACCACGGCGCCTTGCGCCAGCACACGCCGCGCCCAGAGCCTATTAAACGCGCGCAGCGAGGAGGCAATGCGGGTGCCGCCGGACCAGTCCGGCACCGCCGCGGAGCAGGCGGCAAGCGCATCGTCCGGATCGCGCTCGCGCAGCGCACGCGTTACGTTGGTGAGCCGGGTGCCGAACAAAAACGTGCTGACACGCTTTCGCGCATCAGTCAGCGCGTGCAGAAAATGCAGAAAGATGCGGCTGTATTGGCTCATCGAGCCGGATATGTCGAGGAGCGCCACGAGCGGCGGCGGCCGCGTCTTCGGGCCAATGAAGCGCAGATCGATGAAATCGCCACCGCCTTTCATGCTGGCTCGCAAGGTACGGCGAATATCGATCAGATGACCGCGCCGATGCGGGGTGAGCCGCCGCGTGCGCAACTCGGCGAGCGGCAGCACCAGGCGTTTCATTGCGTCCTTGGCGGCGGCAATCTCCGCCGCAGTCATCTGCGCGAAATCCTTCTGTTGCAGCACCTCGCGGTCGGAAACGGTCAGGCGGGCATCCAGTTCGACCTCGCGGTCTTTTTTTAGTTTGTCGTCGAGGCCCGCGAACAGCGCCTCATGCACGCGCGTGGCGCCGGCTTGCGGCGATTGCTGTGGCGCTGCCGGCGTTTGCGGCAACATCATTGCCAAAAGCTGATCGATATAGCCGCGGCGGCGGAAAAAGATGCGGAAAGCCTGGTCGAACAGCACCGAATGCTCATGCCGTTTCACGAAGACCGCGTGCAGCGTCCAATAAAAATCGTCGCGCGTGCCGATGCCGGCCACATGCAAGGCTTCCAGCGCATCGAGCACCGCACCGGGTCCGACCGGGATGCCAGCCGCCCGCAGCGCACGAGCGAAGTAAACGATGTTCTCGGCAAGCCGGCCCTGTGGCTCCGGCACTTCTGCTTTTTCTTCCACCGTCATGAGATTGGCATCACTGTCATTCCGCCGCGCGCAGCTCGGACCTCACCTCGTCGAGCAATTCCTTGACCTTCGAGCCTTCCAGCCGCGCGATATCGTCCTGATATTTAAGCAGCACGCCGAGCGTGTCGGACACCATCGCCGGGTCAAGCGCCGTAACGTCGAGTTCAGACAGCGCACCAGCCCAGTCGAGCGTTTCGGCGACACCCGGCGCCTTGAACAGATCCTGCTTGCGCAGCGCCTGCACGAATCCGACGACTTGCTGCGACAGCTTCTTGCCGACGCCGGGCACCTTGGCGCGCACAATCGCCAATTCGCGCTCCGCATTCGGATAGCCGACCCAGTGATAAAGACAGCGGCGTTTAAGCGCATCGTGGACTTCGCGCGTGCGGTTCGACGTGATAACGACGACCGGCGGCCGCTCGGCCTTGACCGTGCCCATTTCCGGGATCGTCACCTGAAAATCGGCGAGCACTTCGAGCAGAAAAGCTTCGAAGGCCTCATCGGTGCGATCGATTTCGTCGATCAAGAGCACCGGCGCGCCGGCGGTGTCCGCTTCGAGCGCTTGCAACAACGGCCGCTTGATCAGAAAGCGCTCGGAGAACACATCGTGCTCGAGCCGCGCGCGGTCGTGCTCGCCTTCGGCTTCGGCGACGCGGATCGCGATCATCTGCGCGGCATAGTTCCATTCGTAGACCGCGGCAGCGATATCGAGGCCCTCATAGCACTGCAGGCGGATCAAGCGCCTGCCAAGCGTAGCGGACAGAACCTTGGCGATTTCGGTCTTGCCGACGCCAGCTTCGCCTTCGAGGAAGATCGGCCGGCCCATCTTGAGCGCGAGATAAAGCACCGTGCCGAGCGAGCGGTCGGCGAGATAATCGGCCTCGGCCAACAGATCGACGGTCGCGTCGATCGTGGCGGGCAGCGGCCGCGGCGAAATGTTGCTCATGCCGGCAATGTAGTCATCGCGGCCGGTCTTGTCCCGTTCGTTGGGCAAATCCTTAGCGCATGGCAAACCAGCGAAAGATGCGGGAAATGGCCGGAATTGATAATTTAGGCGACTTTAATAGAACCTATTGCTCGTCATTCCGGACCGGCGCGAAGCGCCGAGTCCGGAATCCAAAGTCACGGTGGTTATGGATTCCGGGTTCCTCGCGTTGCTCGGCCCCGGAATGACGAGATC
>DASZCJ010000012.1:0-5054 GCA_035943155.1 Xanthobacteraceae bacterium
CGGCACGATCGCGGTCTATGACCTCGGCGGCGGCACGTTCGATATTTCGATTCTCGAAATTGGCGACGGCGTCTTCGAAGTGAAGTCGACCAACGGCGACACCTTCCTCGGCGGCGAAGACTTCGACATGCGCTTGGTCAATTATCTCGCCGACGAATTCCAGAAGGAGCAGGGCATCGATCTGCGCCGCGACAAGCTCGCGCTGCAGCGCCTCAAGGAGTCTGCCGAGAAGGCGAAGATCGAGCTGTCTTCGACGACCCAGACCGAAATCAATCTGCCGTTCATCACGGCCGACGCGACCGGGCCGAAGCATCTGACGATGAAATTGACTCGCGCCAAATTCGAGGCACTAGTCGATGATCTCATTCAGAAGACCATCGAGCCCTGTAAGCTGGCGATCAAAGATGCCGGCCTGTCGGCGGCGGAGATCAACGAAGTCGTCCTGGTCGGCGGCATGACGCGCATGCCGAAGGTCCAGGAGATCGTCAAGCAGTTGTTCGGCAAGGAGCCGCACAAGGGCGTCAACCCGGACGAGGTCGTGGCGGTGGGCGCGGCAATTCAGGCCGGCGTGCTGCAAGGCGACGTCAAGGACGTGTTGCTGCTCGACGTGACGCCGCTGTCGCTCGGCATCGAAACGCTTGGCGGCGTGTTCACGCGGCTCATCGATCGCAACACCACCATTCCGACCAAGAAGAGCCAGGTGTTCTCCACGGCGGAAGATGGTCAGACCGCGGTGACGATCCGCGTCTTCCAAGGTGAGCGCGAAATGGCGGCCGACAACAAAATGCTCGGCCAGTTCGACTTGATCGGCATCCCGCCGGCGCCGCGCGGCGTGCCGCAGATCGAGGTCACTTTCGACATCGACGCCAACGGTATCGTCAATGTCTCGGCCAAGGACAAAGGTACCGGCAAGGAGCAGCAGATTCGCATCCAGGCTTCCGGCGGCCTGTCCGACGCCGACATCCAAAAAATGGTCAAGGATGCCGAAGCGCATGCCGAAGAAGACAAGACGCGCAAGGCGCAGGTCGAGGCCAAGAACCATGCCGAGGCGCTGGTCCACTCAACCGAAAAGGCACTGGCCGAGCATGGTTCGAAAGTCGGCGATGCCGATCGCCGCGTGATTGAGAACGCCATGGCCGACCTCAAGGAGGCCCTGAAGGGCAGCGACTCCGACGCGATCACGGCCAAAGCCAATGCGCTGGCGCAGGCTTCGATGAAGCTCGGCGAGGCGATGTATAAGCAGGCGGCCGAACAGCAGCAGGCTGGCGACGCCAGCGGCGCCAGTGCCGGTGGCGATGGCAAGAAAGAAGACGTCGTCGATGCCGAGTTCACCGAAGTCGACGACGACAAAAAGAACAAAAAGTCTGCTTAAAGGCGGCGAGGGCGTTAGATGCCATCGCGATTGACAAAGTGGCACCCCCGGATACCCAACGGGGGTGCTCGTTCGTCGATATTGTTGGGTGAGGACTAATGGCCAAGCGGTGTTATTACCAGACTTTGGAAATTGACCGCACGGCCAGCGACGGCGACATCAAAGCCGCATTTCGCAAGCAGGCGATGCAATGCCATCCGGATCGCCATCCCGGCGACAAAACGGCCGAGCACCGCTTTAAGGAAATCAACGAGGCCTATGAGGTCCTAAAGGATCCGGACAAGCGCGCCGCTTATGACCGTTTTGGCCATGCCGCATTTGAGCACGGCATGGGCGGCGGGCCGGCCGGCTTCGGCGCCGATTTCGGCACGACATTTTCCGATTTGTTCGAAGGCATTTTCGGCATGTCTGCCGGGCGCGGCCGCAGCAGCGGCCGCGAGCGTGGCGCCGATTTGCGCTACAACATGGAGATTACGCTGCAGGAAGCATTCATCGGCAAGAATGCGCAAATCCGCATTCCAACCCCGGTGACCTGCGAGGCCTGCTCCGGCTCCGGCGCGAAAGCCGGCACCAAGCCGAAGACCTGTCCGATGTGCGGCGGTCACGGCCGGGTGCGACACGCTCAGGGCTTCTTCACGCTGGAGCGTACCTGCCCGAATTGCCATGGCCGCGGACAGTCGATCGACACGCCCTGCGCATCATGCGACGGCTCCGGTCGGGTCACGCGTGAGCGCACGCTGGCGGTGAATATTCCGGCCGGCGTCGAGGACGGAACGCGCATCCGGCTCGCCGGCGAGGGCGAAGCCGGCGTGCGCGGCGGTCCGCCCGGCGATCTCTATATCTTTCTCTCGATCGGCGGCCATCCATTCTTCCAGCGCGATGGCGCCGATCTGCACTGCCGCGTCCCAGTTTCCATGGTGACGGCGGCGCTCGGCGGTGAATTCGAAGTGCCGACTATCGACGGCGGCAAGACCAAAGTGAAGGTGCCCGAAGGCACGCAGTCCGGCAAACGCTTCCGCTTGGGCGGCAAGGGTATGCCGGTACTGCGGTCGCGTCAGAGCGGCGACATGTATGTCCAGGTCGTTGTCGAAACCCCGCAGCAGCTTACCAAGAAGCAGCGGGAGCTTCTGACGGAATTCGAACGCCTATCATCCAGCGAGACGCAGCCGGAGTCCTCCGGATTCCTCGGCAAGGTCAAAGAGTTCCTTGACGGACTCGGCGGCCGCGCCGGCGCCGCTTGACTACCGGTATGGTTTTTACGATTCGAATGGCTTAAATAACTGGAATATTTTTGTCGCGTGGGTGCCATGACATTGCCGGCCCTGCAATCATTCGAACGAAGAATCGGTCGGCAGCTCCGCCTCCTGGAATTCAGGAAAGCTCTTATCGAGCGCAAGATCGAACGCCAAATTCGGCTGTTCGAAGAAAAGCGCGACGGCATCGGCCGCAAGATCGAACAGCAGATAAAACGCTTCGAGCTCAAGCGCGGAATTCGGCTCGACGACGAAGTGCGTTTCATTCGTTCCTGGTTCGAGCGGCCGTTATCGACCGGTGCGGTGGCGCCGTCCGGAAAAATACTGGCGCGCGCCATGGCCCGCTACGTCGATCCGCAATCGACCGGCCCTGTCGTGGAACTGGGCCCCGGGACCGGTCCCGTGACTGAGGCGCTGGTCGAGGCCGGCGTCGATCCTGCGCGGCTTGTCCTGTTAGAATCGAATCCGGCGTTCTGCCGTATTCTGCGCGCGCGCTATCCGGAAGCCACCTTGGTGCAGGGCGATGCCTATAGCATGCGCCGGCTGCTCGAGGCCTTGCTCTTGCAACCCGCTGCCGCATTCGTCTCCGGCCTGCCGCTGATCACCAAGCCAATCACGCTGCGGTTGCGGCTCATTCGCGACGCCTTCGATCTTATGGTGCCAGGCGCGCCGTTCGTGCAATTCACCTATTCGGTCGCCGCGCCATTGCCGAAACGGCTGGGCGGGTTTTCCGTGGAAGCCTCCGAGCGCATCTGGATGAACATTCCGCCGGCGCGGGTGTGGGTTTATCGGAAAACCAATCTCAGGTAACGACAGTCAGAAGGCCGATCGCCGCAATCTGACGTCGGCCGATTATCTGAGACTCACTCGTCATGCCCGCTCCACGGATTCTCGTCATTCCCGGGTCGCTGCGCACCGGCTCGCACAATGCGCGGCTGGCCGCACTCGCCGCCAAAGAGCTGGCGCTGCTTGACGCCGAGGTCACGCGAATTTCGCTTGAGGACTACAAATTACCGCTGTTCGATGCCGATCTGGCTGCCGGCTCCGGGCCACCCGCGGCGGCGGTCAAACTCAAAGCGGCACTGATGGGGCATCGCGGGATTTTCATCACCAGCCCGGAATATAGCGCCTCGGTGACGCCGCTTCTCAAGAACGCTATCGACTGGGTGTCGCGCGTGCGCGAACGGGGCGAACCGACCTATGCCGCTTTCAAGGGCCGCGTATTTGCGCTCGGCTCGGCAACGAGCAGCGGCGGCGGTGGCATTCGTTCATTGATGGCGTTGCGGCAAATTCTCGAGCTTGGCTGCGGCGCTTTGGTGATCCCGGAACAGGTCAGTGTGCCGCGCGCCGAACTCGCATTCGATGATATGGATAATCTGAAAGATGAGGCGCTTGCGGCGGCCCTAAAAACGTCGTTGCGCCGGCTGATCGAATTGGCCGGGATGATGAATTAAGGCTTGAACATGCCGAAGGAGTTGAGATGGAGCCGCGCGAGCGCCTGATTGTCGCGCTTGATGTGCCGTCGGTCGACGCGGCGCAACAGATGGTCGCGCACCTGGGCGATGCCGTCTCGTTCTACAAGATCGGCTACCAGCTCGCCTTTGCCGGCGGGCTCGATTATGCGCCAAAGCTCATCCAGTCGGGCAAGCGCGTATTTCTCGATCTGAAACTGCACGACATCGGCAATACGATAGCCGCAGGCGTCAAAAGCGCGGTGCGGCTCGGCGCAACCTTCCTCACCGTGCATGCCTATCCGCAGGTGATGGAAGCGGCAGTGAACGCGCGCGAAGGCGGCTTGCGTATTCTCGCCGTTACCGTCCTCACCTCGCTCAATGACGCGGATCTGGGGAACGCCGGCTATGCGACGACGGTGCGCGAGCTTGCCGCCCGCCGCGCCGCACAGGCGCGCGATATCGGCGTCGATGGGCTTGTCTGTTCGCCCGAAGAAGCCGCCAATCTGCGCCGCATTGTCGGCGATCAACTAAGATTGGTGACGCCGGGTATTCGGCCGGCGGGTGCCAATGCCGGCGATCAAAAGCGGGTCGCTACCGCCGCGGCGGCGATTGCTGCCGGCGCCGACTATCTCGTGGTCGGTCGTCCGATCATTGCGGCAGCCGATCCAAAAGCTGCGGCCGAGGCGATCGTGGCGGAGATCGCCCGCGCGGTCCTGCAAAAATAAAACCGCAAGAGGAACGCAAAGGCGATGCCCAAAGGCTATTGGATCCCGCAAATCGATATCAGCAATCCGGAAGGCTACAAGGCCTATATAGCGGCAACGCCGCCGGCGCACGAAAAATATCGCGGCGTCGCGCTGGTACGCGGCGGCCAAATGCAAGTGGTCGAAGGCCGCGCCCGCAGCCGCTGTGTGCTGCGCGAGTTTCCAGATTATGCGACGGCGCTCGCTTGCTATCGCTCTGCCGAATATCAGC
>DASZCJ010000013.1:0-5395 GCA_035943155.1 Xanthobacteraceae bacterium
ATCGAAGCCAGCACCTTCTTAAAATTGGGGTTCTTGGCCGATTCTTCGGCGTTTACCTCATTCGATGCCTTCAAACAGGCTTCCATGATGGTTTGGCCGAACGGGCGCAAGTTCACGCCGTTCGCAACCAAGCGCTTCAAGGCCTGCGGGTTGCGGGCATCGTAACGCGCCTGCTCTTCGACATTGGCGTAACCAGCGGCGGCCTCCACGACCGCTTTGTAATTTTTCGGAAGTTCGTTCCACTTGGGGAGATTGATCAGCAAGTGGTTCGCCGTGCCGCCTTCCCACCAGCCGGGATAATAGTAATATTTGGCGATTTTGTAGAAACCGAGCTTCTCGTCATCGTAGGGGCCGACCCATTCGGCCGCATCGATGGTGCCCTTTTCCAGCGCCGGGTAGATGTCGCCGCCGGCGAGCTGCTGCGGCACCGCACCGAGCTTGGCAATCGTCCTGCCGGCCCAGCCGCCGATCCGCATTTTCAGACCATTGAGATCCGCAACGGTGTTGATTTCTTTCCGGAACCAGCCGCCCATCTGCGTGCCGGTGTTGCCCATCGGCAGGCATTTCGTGTTGAACCCGGCGGCGAATTCATCGATCAGCGTTCGGCCGTCGCCCTCGTAATACCAGGCGTTTTGCTGGCGAGCATTCAGACTGAACGGCGAAGCGCAAAACAACGCCCAGGTCGGGTCCTTGCCGATAAAGTAATACTGGGCGCTGTGGCCCATCTCGACCGTGCCGTTCTGGACGGCGTCGAGTGCTTGGAGCCCCGGAACGACTTCACCGGCAGCGAAGACTTGGATTTGGAATTTGCCGTCGGTTGCTTCGGAAACAATTTTGGAGAAGGTCAAGCAGGCGCCGAACAGCGTGTCGAGCGACTTCGGCCAGCTCGTGGTCAGACGCCATTTCAATTCCGGCATGGATTGAGCAATTGCCGGCATGGCGACCGCCGTGCCCGCAAGTCCGACGCCGGCGGTTTTCAAGAATTGACGACGTTTCATATGACGTTCTCCCCTCCTTGGCGGAGCCGCTCGCGGCGCCGCGTGGCCTGGTAGCAGTCTCTGACGCCATTTTAAGGGCCTTCCGCGAAGGCGTGAAGCGCAAAGGACGTGGAATCGAAGATCACAGCCCAGGTGGCAAAGGCACTTTTCCCGTGCTGTGCCGCTAAGTCGCAGGCTGTGCCGGGGACGGCCCCCGCCGGCTCCCGCAATCAGCCCTTTTTCTTCTCTTCGAGGAGCGCCAGCTTGCCCGCGAGCCAGCGCGTCGTCGGCGCCTGAATCAGGATCGTCATCAGGATGGCGATAAACGTGACCGACGCAATCATTTGCGCGCCCGGCGCGTTCATGCCGAGCAAGATGCCGGCGAGTGCAGCCGGAATGACGCCGGTTTCCCGCGTCCAGCACATGAACAGCATCTCGTTGAGGCTCCACCGCGCCCGCCGGTCGGGCAGCGTGCAAGCGAAGACCGTGGCTGGCCGCGCCACCAACATGAAGATCGCAACCACGGCAACGCCGCCCAGCAGATACCGGTTCATCAGGCCGAAATCGACTTGGCTGCCGAGGAGGATGAAAATGAACAAACGCATGATGAATGACGTCGTCTCGACATATTGATCGAGCCGCAGCGACTCGGTCTTGCCCATTTTGAATCCGAACGAATCTTTGTTGCCCAGCATGATGCCGAACACGAATACCGCCATGAAGCCACTGGCGCGCATGCCGTCGGCGGCGAAATATGCGCCGATCACCGCCATGATCGTCACCGCCGGCGCGTATTCCAGGAAAAAGCCCCAGCGCTCGTGCGCGATCAGCAATGCGGCGAGGTAACCAAGCGCCGCACCGGCGGCGATGCCGATCGTCGCCTCCGTCACCAATTCAAATAAAGACGACGACAACGAAAATTCCCCCGTGCCCATCGCGACCGTCAACACGCCGAATGTGATGATGGCGCCTGTTGCGTCGTTAAATGCAGACTCACTCATCACCATCTGCGCCACCCGGTCGCGAACATGGACTTGGCGAAAAATCGGTACCAAAGTCGCCGGATCGGTCGATGCCAGCGTTGCACCGAGCAACGATGCAACGATCCAGGGGACGCCGAGCAGAAAATGGGCCGCCGTGGTCGTGATGACCGCGGTAATCACCACGCCGGCGGTCGCGATCACGACTATCGTAATCCACACCTGCTTCATGACGTGGAAGCGCAGCGAAGCGCCGCCGTCGAAAAGAATATAGCTGGCGCCGAACAAGAGGAGAATTTGATAGAGAGCGGAGTCCGCTTTGATGTCGATGAAACCCAAGGCCTGCGGCCCGATCAACATTCCCGCTAGCAGAAAGACGGCGACATCAGGGATTTTGGTTTTTTGCGCAAACAGCCCGGCGAGCGTGCCAACGGCAAGAACGAGCCCGCCGGACATCAGCGTCTGCTTGGCAGTTTCAACTGAAGCCGACGGATCCAATTGCCCTCTCCAATTGCAAGAACTTACGCACGGGCTGGTCGCCAAGCAGAGCTTGAGAAGACGAGCCCCGAGAAAGATATAGCAAAAATCAGCGGGTCCGCGTCACCGCAGAGCACTGCAACAATCTCGATCAACCAGTGACAACCGATGCCGGCAAGGCATTCGCCACGGTCTGCGGCATCCAAGCATCCAAGTCTGCGGCATCCAAGTCTGCGGCATCCAAGTCTTTGATCAGCCGGAACTCGCGCCTCGCGATCAGCGTTGAGGAGCAGTCAACAGATCCGCGAGGCGTTAAGGCGGCGAGATGGACCGGTCGAATACCAGTCGGCACAGCGTCCGCACGGGCTGGAGCTGGTGGTATCTGCTGTTTGTGATCCAGTTCGTCGCGGTACTTTGGCCGCCCTTCTACAACTCGGTCGAACCGTCGTGGGCCGGCATTCCCTTCTTTTATTGGTATCAGCTCCTGTGGGTCATTATCGGAGCGATCCTGACCGCGGTCGTCTATTTTGCGACTGAGGATTAACAGGTCGGCTTTCCTACTTAGGCGCGCAGCAGTGAGAAGCCTCGGATAGAAAAAAGAAAATTGGGAGCAGTGCCGTGGTCGACGTGAACTGGGTCGCTCTGACAATTTTTATCCTGCTGTTCGCGTTCATCACCTGGCTCGGTTTTGCTGCCGCGCATTGGCGCAAAGGCGACCTCGACCTGCTGCACGAATGGGGTCTCGGCGGCCGCCGGTTCGGCACGATCATCACTTGGTTCCTGGTCGGCGGCGACCTCTACACGGCCTATACCTTCATCGCCGTTCCGGCGCTTGCCTTCGGTGCCGGCGCAATCGCATTTTTTGCGGTGCCGTACACGGTCGTCATCTATCCAATCCTGTTTCTAGCGTTTCCGCGGCTGTGGTACGTCTGCCACAAGCATCATTACATCACCGCAGCTGACTTCGTGCGCGGCCGTTTCGGCAACCGCTGGCTAGCGCTTGCGGTGACGATCACCGGCATCGTCGCGACCATGCCGTACATCGCACTGCAATTGGTTGGGCTGCAGGTAGTGATCGGCGCGATGGGCGTATCGGGTCCCGGTTATGCCAACGATCTGCCGCTGGTCATTGCGTTTATCATCCTAGGCGCATTCACCTATTCCAGCGGCTTGCGCGCGCCGGCATCGATTGCGATCGTGAAGGATATCCTGATCTACATCACGGCCTTTGCCGCGGTGATCGCGGTGCCGATTCAATTAGGCGGCTTCGGTAAGATCTTTTCCGCGGTGCCGGCCAACAAATTGCTATTGGCCGCGCCCGCTGCGAATAGCACCGGCGCCTATGGGATCTATGCGACGCTGGCGCTCGGCTCGGCCTTGGCGCTGTTTCTCTATCCGCATTCGCTGACCGGCATCCTCAGTGCGTCCAGTGGACGCGCCATCCGCCGCAACGCGGCGATGCTGCCGGGATACTCGTTCATGCTTGGATTGTTGGCGCTGGTCGGCTTCTTTGCGATTGCCGCAGGCGTCGGCAGCCTTCCGGAGTACGCCGAGGGTTTCAAGCAATTCGGCAATAACTTTGCCGTGCCGGCGCTGTATCTGCACAGCTTCCCGTCATGGTTCGCCGGCATCGCCTTTGCCGCGATCGGCATCGGTGCGCTGGTGCCGGCCGCGATCATGTCGATCGCGGCGGCGAGCCTTTACACCCGCAACATTCATCGCGAATTCATCAACCGGAATCCTACCGACAAGCAGGAAGCGCAGATGGCGAAGTGGGCATCGCTGGTCGTCAAGTTTGGCGCGCTTGTCTTCATCCTGTTCGTGCCGTCGCAATATGCGATTTATATGCAGCTTCTCGGCGGTATCTTGATTATCCAGACGGTGCCGGCGGTGCTGCTCGGGGTCTATACCCGCTGGTTTAACGATTGGGCTCTGCTTGCCGGCTGGGCCGTGGGCACCGCGGCTGGCACCTGGATGTTTGTCGCTGCCAATCTCACACCGAACTATCCGCTGGCGATCGGCGGCTATACCTTCCCAGGCTATAGCGCGCTCTACACGGTCATTCTTAATCTCATTGTCACGGTAGT
The DNA here is from genome assembly GCA_035943155.1 of Xanthobacteraceae bacterium. GTDB lineage: Bacteria > Pseudomonadota > Alphaproteobacteria > Rhizobiales > Xanthobacteraceae > BOG-931. The sequence continues at coordinate 4,522 of DASZCJ010000013.1, forward strand.
TTTGACGCCCGTGTTCAACGCCATGAGTGCCGCCCAGACCGACGCGACCGTCGCCGCCGACTATCACGCCTGAGCGCGCGTTGCCGAAGCTCCCTTGATCGTGGCAAATTACGGCAGCCGCGCAGCGGCGGACCGCACTGTCGAGGGAGAAAAATATGGCCTGGGTCAAGGCGACGGATATCGCATATGGGCGCTTGAAGGCTCCCGATCTCGACATCATGGAGGAGTTTCTGACCCGGTTCGGCTTGCGTCGCACCGAGCGGACCGCCAACGCGCTCTATATGCGCGGCACCGATCCTAATCACCACATTCATGTCACTGAGAAAGGCGATCCGAAATTCGTCGGTCTTGCTTATTACGCCGAAAGCGAAGACGACCTGAAGCGATTGGCTAAGGCGCCGGGCGCCTCAGGAATCGAAAATATCGACGAGCCCGGCGGCGGTAAGCGGGTTCGCCTGCGCGAGCCCAACGGCTATCAGATCGAGGTGGTTTGCGGCATCGCGCCGGTGCCGGAAATCCAGGTGAAGCGGCAAAAGCTTAATTCCGGCGAAGCGCCGTTGTCGCGGGCTGGTGAATTGATGCGGTTGCCCAGGGGACCATCACACGTCAAGCGCGTCGGTCATGGCGTATTGATGACGCCGCGCTTTCGCGAGACGGTGGATTGGTTTCGCGAAATGCTTGGATTTGTCTGTTCCGACGATGTCTACGTCGAAGACAAGAACAACATTATCGGATCATTCAATCGCTGCGATCGCGGCGATCGCTACGTCGACCATCACGTCTTCTTCTGCCTGGCGCACGAGAAGACCGGGCTCAACCATCTTTCATTCGAAGTTTCGGACATCGACGATGTCTGCATGGGGCACGACTATCT
>DASZCJ010000014.1:0-5310 GCA_035943155.1 Xanthobacteraceae bacterium
GAATGAACGTCTTGCGCATGGTCATCACCTGTCAAATCGGCAAATTGAATGGCGCGAGACTACGGCCATTTCGAGGATGGTTCCAGTAATTACGCCGCAGGATCATGCCCATACAGCGGGCAGCCGAGAGCGGCAATGTGCGGCAAAGTCATAATTCCGTTGGAATCAGTTGACGCCGAGCTTCTTCTGCAAGCTCGACGACGATGTCGTGTATTGGAACACCAGCCGCTTGTCCGGATAGACGTAGCGATGCGCCTTCTGCGCCATCAATGCGGCCTCGTGGAATCCGGAAAGAATGAGCTTGAGCTTGCCGGGATACCAATTGATGTCGCCGATCGCGAAAACGCCAGGAACACTGGTTTCGAAGCTTGCCGTTTCGACCGGGATGAGCTCGTTGTTGCGCAGCTCTATGCCCCAATTTGCCACCGGTCCAAGCTTCATGGTGAGCCCGAAGAACGGCAGTAACGCATCGCAGGCAATCTCGAATGCGGAGCCATCGTTTGTCTTCACCATCGCCTTGCCGATCTGACCGTCGGCTCCAGCGAGAGACGTGACCTGTCCGAGGACAAAATCGATTTTGCCCTCGCCGACCAGCTTCATCATTTTGTTGACGCTGTCGGGCGCGGCGCGAAATTCGCTGCGCCGATGCAATAGCGTGAGATGACTGGCGATCGGCGCGAGATTGAGCGTCCAATCGAGCGCGCTATCGCCGCCGCCGACGATGAGCACTCGTTTACCGCGGAACGCTTCCATTTTGCGTACAGCATAAAAAACAGATTTGCCTTCATAAGGCTCGATCCCGGGAATCGGCGGCCGCTTCGGCTGAAACGACCCGCCGCCGGCCGCGATGACCACAATTTTGCTCTCGAATTGCGTGCTCTGATCCGTCGTTACCCGAAATAGAGGATCGCCGATCCTCTCAATCCGCTCGACCATTTCGCCGAGATGGTACTGCGCGTTAAACGGCTTGATCTGTTGCAACAACGAATCGACTAATCCCTGCGCGCTCGTATAGGGAATACCGGGAATGTCGTAGATGGGCTTTTCCGGATAAAGCTCGGCACATTGCCCGCCGATCTTGTCGAGGATGTCGACCAGATGGCACTTCATGTCCAGCAAGCCAAGTTCGAAAACAGCAAACAGGCCAATTGGCCCAGCGCCGATAATGAGTACGTCGGTTTTGATAGGCTCAGTCATATCGTTTCCAAGTCGTGTTCGCGTTCAAGCTCGTTGTGCCAATGTCGGGAAGGTCGTCTGTCTAGCGTGGCTGACGTGGCCGGGAAAGAGGATGCACGAGCACAGATCGGTGATCGTTTTTAAGAAACTGGGGATCACGCTTGGCGCGATGGTGTACTCACGACTAGACCGTCGAGATCGTCACGCACTTTGATCTGACAAGAGAGCCGCGAGTTCGGCCGAACCTCAAAGGCAAAGTCGAGCATATCCTCTTCCATTGGCGACGGTTCGCCGACCTTTTCGCGCCAAGCCTCGTCAATATAGACGTGGCAGGTCGAGCAGGCACAGGCGCCACCGCATTCCGCCTCAATTTCCGGCACGCCATGCCTGATCGCCGTCTCCATGACTGTGGAACCGGCCTCGCCTTCGACGGTCCGCGGAGTGCCTGCGGAATCGATATAGGTAATTTTCACCATCGCGAAATGACCGGTCGACAATTTAGGCTGGATCCGGCACCGGGGGCGCCATGCCGTTGCGGCGGCTAGGTTCTATCGGCTCACGCTGCGCTCCGCCAGCGGCTTTCCGCAGCAAAACCGCGGCGATGCCTAGGGTCGGCCCCAAGGTGGCCGCATTGTTGTCAGCACAATGGCGGTTACGGTCAGGGTGGGCGAGATGGGCCAGGGCCATCAACCCGTTAACGATGATTAAAAGGTCGTTACCGGCCCGGTTTCCTTTGATCTGCCAGACCGATAGGATGCCCGCCGGTGGTGCGGCATGGGGGCTTTTTTTGGGAGTCCCAATACAGCGAACAGCGCACGGCTGCGCGGTCGAGGCGCGGCCCGGAGCATGTTTTTATAAGCCGTCCTAGTCAGGGGTAAGAGGCGAGGCGACGACCGAAATGGCCAATCATCCGAAAAAAATGGCGGACCCAACCGAAGCAGCGCTGTCGGCGATCCAGGAAGCGCTCAACATCCACGATGAGGACGAGCAGCCGATCCGTCCGAGTGAATCGGCAGACCTTTTTTCGCCCCCGGCTGACCAAGTCGCCGCGGCGGCCGCCCCCGTCGAACCATCCGACAAAGCGGCAATCGGCGCGCGCGAGCTTCCCGAAGTCGCGGCGCGGGCTGCCAATGACGATCAGCAGTCGATCGGCCAAATCCTTCACGCCTTGCAGCGCCGGCCCGCTCGTTCGTCCTACCTGGTCGCCGCTTTGTTTTCTGGCGCCTGGATCATCGGCTGCTTGGCTCTTTCGTTGGCCTATCTGTCCGATTTGCATACGGCGCTTGGCGCCGGCCGTTCGCCTATAGCGCTCGTTATCGGACTCGGCGCGGCAGGCCTGCTGCCGATCATCTTCTTTTTCGGCGTTGCGCATATGGCCTGGCGCGCACAGGAATTGCGTCTGATCGCCCAGTCAATGGCGCGGGTCGCGATGCGGCTCGCCGAGCCGGAGAGCGTGGCGCAGGATTCGATCGTAACCGTCGGGCAAGCAATCCGACGCGAAGTCGCGGCCATGGGCGACGGCGTCGAACGAGCGTTGGCGCGCGCCAGCGAACTCGAGGCGCTCGTGCAGGGCGAGGTTGCCGCGCTCGAGCGCACATATAGCGACAACGAAGTGCGCATACGCGGGCTCCTTCAGGAGCTCGGCAATCAGCGCGATACGCTGGTCGGGCAAGCCGAGCATGTTCGCTCCGCGCTCGGCAACGTACAGATCGATCTCACGCAGGACCTTTCGACGATCAGCGAGCTCGTTGGCCAGCAGGTCAGTGAGGCGGCGCAACGGATCACCCAATCGCTTTCAGAAAAGGGCGAGCACATTACCGCCACGCTGGCCCAGATCGGCGATAACATGGTCCAAGAATTAAGCCAGCGGGGCGGCGACTTGCTCGATCGCCTGGAAGCGGCAAGCGAGGAAACCTCGCGAGCGATCACAGTGGCGAGCGATCGGCTCTCATCGAGCCTTGATTTCAAAACCAATCATATCGGCGAAGAATTTGCCGAAATTGCCAATGGGCTGGAAGACATGATGTCGGGGCGCCTGGACCGCGTCACCGAAAGTTTCTCGGAAAAATCGCTTGCGGTCGTCGATTTGATGATCGAGAGATCGCAAACGCTAACCGATGCGATCGTTGAAACCTCGAACCAACTCGCCGAATCCATCGCGACGCGCGCCGACGAGGTCAACAGTACGCTCAAGAATTCCGGCGACTCGCTGCTTCTCGGCCTCGATCTGCGCGGTAACGAAGTGGCAGCGAAGCTGGAACAGGCGGGCAATCAGGTCACCGAGGCGATGGTCGCTCGCAGCGCCGCGATGACCGATGCGGTGCGTGAGGCCGCGGAGCACGTCACCGGAATCGTGGGCACGCGGAGCGACGCCGTTAAGGAAATGCTGCAAACCCGTCTTGCCGCGTTCGAACAGATGTTCAGCAATACCGGCACGGAGCTCGGCGAAAAAATCTCGCGCGATTCATCGACCCTCGGTAACCTCATCACTCGTCATCTCGCCGAATTCGATCGCACCGTAAAAACCTATGGCGCGGAACTCGTCGAGCGGCTTGGCTCGCGCACGCAGGACGTTTCCGATTCGATGCGCAGCTATCTCGACAATTTCGACAACCGCGTCACGTCCAAGGCGAACGAAGTCAGCGGCGCACTGGATCAACGCCTTTCGCGCTTCCAGGAGACGCTCGATAGCCGTTCCGAGACTCTCACCAATGCATTGTCGACCCGCGTCGGCGACATCGCCAAAACGCTCGCCGAGGGCGGCAAAGAGGTCGTCACGGCGCTCGACAAGCGCATCACCGACGTCACCACGCTGATCGATACGCGCGCCGCCAAGTTCGGCGACGCCCTGGGCGAACGCATCGCCAATATCGATGCGACGCTCGGCAAAAACGCGCTCGAAGTTGCCGACACGCTCGACAGCCGCGTTGGTCATTTGGAACAGCTTCTTAACGGGCGGGCGGAAGCGGTCGTTCAACAGATGGAGGTCCGCAGCCGTGCCGCAGCGGATCTGCTCAACTCCCGGCTCGAACAGCTTTCGGAATCCATCAGAACCAATTCCACCGCAGCCGAGCGCGCGCTCAGCCAAGTCGCGGAAAATACTACCGAAGCGCTCGGCAAGAGCGCGGCGGCGAGCACGGCCGCTACCGAGGCCTTAAATCGCAGCGCCGCGGAAGCAACCGTGTCGCTAAATCGCAGTGCTGGAGCGCTGAGCAATACGATCATCAAAAGCGCCACCTCCGCGAACGAGTCAATCGGCAAGGCGGCCGCGACCGCTGCCGAGCTTCTCGCCAAGACATCGCAATCGACGACCGATGCGATTGGCCGTAGTGCCGGTGAGGCCGAACGTAAGCTCGTGGGCATGAGTACCGAGGTGTCGCGCAACATGGTTGGCAAGGCCAACGAGATCAATAGTGCGCTGACGCAGCGCGTCGATGACATGGCGCGGGTTCTCGACGAGAAGTCGAGCACCCTCGTTTCCACGCTCGGCACCAAGGGCGAGCATTTGGCAAGAGTTCTCGACGAGAAGTCGAGCACGCTGGTTTCCGCGCTTGGGACAAAGGGCGAGCAGCTGACCGGTCAGGTCGAACGCATTACCGAGCAGACGGTAAAGGCGATCGACTCCAGGGGCTTTGTCTTCACCCAGACGATGACGGAAAAGAGCGAAGAGATCGCCCGCTTGATCAACGATGCCAGCCTAAACGCGACGGCGGCTGTCACCCGAACCCTCGGGCAAATGCAGGAGGGCGCTCAGGGCGTCACCGAGTCCGCCAAATCAAGCATTGTGCGCACGCTCGAGGAGTTACAGCGCGCGACCAAGGAGGCCATCGAGGAATCCAAGCAAACCACGGTGGCGACCGTCGGGGAGATGATGGAGACGCACACGATGTTGCGCTCCGACTCCACTGCCCTCTTCGAGCGCCTGCGCGAGGCCAACATCCTCCTGCAGGAGGTGCTCAGCGGCGCTCATGAAAACATGAGCTCGATCGAGCACACGATGGCGACGCGGGTGTCCGAATTTGTCGCCGCCATGACCGATTTAAGCAGCAAGAGCGGCTCGACCGCCGCGAAGGTGGAACAGCACCTGGGTAACTTCAATACAGTAACGACTAAAGCTCTCGGTCAGATCGGCGA
>DASZCJ010000015.1:0-3130 GCA_035943155.1 Xanthobacteraceae bacterium
ATTTTTGTCGCCCCAGTTTTCCCACCCAATTTTTCCGTCTCAATTCATTTTGCGATGATGCACGCCGGCAGGTCGGACGCCCGCATGCAATCGAGTGCAACGCGGCTCAGCCGTCTCATAACCAGTGCGGCAAGACAAGCACGAGGGCAAGCGGGACGATAACGACCTCGGCTCACCCCGAGCGTGAGGAGAAATGGTGTTTAGAAAGCGCGGAAATCAGCTGCGGTGTTGGCCGCCGCGGTTGCCATGCGCGCCAGACGAACCGGGCAGGGCCGTTCTGGGAGCCAAGTGCCCGTATTTGGCATGCCATTTTGGGCCGGGACCGCGCATGTAGTGTAGATCGGGTCGATAGGGGCCTTCGCCGCCGAGGCAAGCACGCCACGCCCGGCGCAGGACTTTGAAGAAATCGTGCCGCATGGAACGCTCCGTACAATGGCATCGCGATGAGGACTTGCCCGAGGCTGCCGCCATCAAACACGCTTCAAACGCATATGGCATTTTCAAACGCACGTTTGAGACGGAGTTTGGGCAGAAATCATTAAAAATTGGTAGGATTCTGGCGGCTTGCCGAGCAATGACGCCTGGCTTTGCGATCTCCGGGATGCTGCGGCGGATAGTTTTGCCGCAAAAGCGCCGCGGCCTTGCCGCGGTGCGTCACCCTCGCTACATCCGAGAGCGGATTTTCCCTTAAATCCGCGCCTTAAGCGACGTGCGCTTTCCGCGCTAACCCAAGCGCGGCGGGCGAGAGCTAAAGACACCCAGCCGAAAGTGAATAATGGCCCGCCAATTCATCTACCACATGGAAGGTTTGTCCAAGACCTATCCGGGTAACCGCAAGGTCTTGGAGAACATTAATCTGTCGTTTTATCCGGACGCCAAGATTGGCGTGCTCGGCGTCAATGGCTCCGGTAAATCGACGCTGCTGCGCATCATGGCGGGGCTCGATCAGGACTTTTCCGGCGAAGCCTGGGCGGCTGCGGGCGCCCGCGTCGGCTATCTGCCGCAGGAGCCGCAGCTCGATCAGGCCAAGTCGGTGCGCGAGAACGTCATGCAGGGCGTCGGCCCGCAAAAGGCGATCGTCGATCGTTACAACGAGCTCGCGACGAATTATTCCGACGAGACAGCGGACGAAATGACTAAGCTGCAGGACGAGATCGAAGCCAAGGGGCTTTGGGATCTCGATTCCAAAGTCGATCAGGCGATGGACGCGCTGCGCTGTCCGCCGGACGGCGCGGAAGTCGCGAAACTCTCCGGCGGTGAACGGCGCCGCATCGCTTTGTGCCAGCTGCTTCTCGCTCAGCCCGACCTCCTTCTTCTCGACGAGCCGACCAACCATCTCGACGCCGAGTCGGTGTCGTGGCTGGAAGGTCATTTGCGCAACTATCCCGGCGCCATCCTGATCGTCACCCACGATCGCTACTTCCTCGATAACGTGACGGGCTGGATTCTCGAACTCGACCGCGGCCGCGGCATTCCCTATCAGGGCAATTATTCAGCCTGGCTTGTTCAAAAGCAGAAACGTTTGGAGCAGGAAGGCCGCGAGGAAGAAGCCCGCCAGCGCACGTTGGCGCGCGAGCAGGAATGGATCTCAGCTTCGCCCCGGGCGCGGCAGGCGAAATCGAAGGCGCGCTACGAACGCTACGAAGAACTGCTGAAAAAAGCCGGGGACAAACAGACGCAAACCGCGCAGATCGTCATTCCAGTCACTGAGCGGCTCGGCAAGAACGTCATTGATTTCGAGCATCTCAAGAAAGGCTTCGGCGACAATCTCCTCATCGACGATCTCACTTTCAAGCTGCCGCCCGGCGGCATTGTCGGCATCATCGGGCCGAACGGCGCCGGCAAGACCACGTTGTTTCGCATGATCACCGAGCAAGAACAGCCCGATCAGGGCGCCATCAAGATCGGTGAATCGGTGCGGCTCGGCTATGTCGATCAATCGCGCGATACGCTTGATGGCACGAAGAGCGTATGGGAAGAAATCTCCGGTGGCCTCGACCAGCTGGCGCTTGGTAAGCGCGAAGTGAATTCGCGCGCCTATTGCGCGGCGTTCAATTTCAAAGGTGCCGACCAGCAGAAAAAAGTCGGCCAATTGTCCGGCGGCGAGCGCAACCGCGTGCATCTCGCCAAAATGCTCAAATCCGGCGCCAATGTTCTCCTGCTCGACGAGCCGACCAACGATCTCGACGTCGACACGCTGCGCGCGCTGGAAGAGGCGCTTGAGGATTTTGCCGGTTGCGCCGTCATCATCAGCCACGACCGCTGGTTTCTCGACCGTATCGCCACCCACATTCTCGCCTTCGAGGGCGACAGTCATGTCGAATGGTTTGAAGGCAACTACCAGGACTACGAGAAGGACAAGATGCGCCGCCTCGGCATCGAGTCGATCATTCCGCAGCGGATCAAATACAAGAAGTTTTCTCGGTAGCTCATCACGGCTCCGAATTTAGTCCGCACCACGGCGGCACTGGCTTGGTTTCGCCGGGCGCGATGCCGCCGAGATGGCGCTTAATGTCGCTGTATTGTAGATCGTCGGGGGCAAAAACTAACTGAGTTTCGGCTATCGGGTCGGGCCACAATGAGCGGAGTTGAAGCGTGATGGTGCCGTCGGCCGACATTTTTGCCTTGCCGACGCTATCAATAGCCTCGCAGGGTATTGGTTGGCTGCTTTTGTCCGTGGCCGCGGCAGCAAAATTCGCGGTAAACGTCAAACAAAGTATTGCAAGCAGTACTTGCCGCAAAGACATCAACGCCGCCTCCTGCTAAGACATGCAAGAATAAGCGAATCGTATCGGCAATCTCAACGTAAAGGCTAGTGATGGAAGATTGGAGCGCGCGCCAATATTTGAAATTTGAGGATGAGCGGACCCGGCCACCGCGCGATCTGCTGGCGCAGGTGCCGCTAGCGAAGCCGCACCTTGTGGTCGATCTTGGCTGCGGGCCGGGCAATTCCACCGAGCTTCTGGTCGAGCGCTTTCCGCAAGCCGAAGTGGTCGGGCTCGATTCCTCGCCCGACATGCTGCGCAAAGCGCGCGAACGGCTGCCGAACTGCAAGTTCGTGCAGGCCGACATTGCGACATGGACGCCCGAGCCGGCGACCGATCTCGTCTTCAGTAATGCCGTGCTGCAA
>DASZCJ010000016.1:0-18631 GCA_035943155.1 Xanthobacteraceae bacterium
GCTTGCCCTGTTCACGCTGTTTCAGAATCCGGGTCAGCGCACGACCTCGCAGGACATTTCGTTCTCGCAGCTTCTGAGCGATGTCGATCAGGGGCGCGTGCGTGACGTGCTCATCCAGGGTCCGGAGATCCACGGCACCTATACCGACGGGCGCAGCTTTCAGACCTATGCGCCGAGCGACCCAAACCTGGTGCAGCGCCTCTACAATAAAGGCGTGCAGATCACCGCGCGGCCGCTGTCGGACAATGTACCCTGGTTCGTTTCGCTGTTGATTTCGTGGCTGCCTTTTGTGGCGCTGATCGGCGTTTGGATTTTCCTGTCGCGGCAGATGCAAGGCGCCGGTGGCAAGGCGCTCGGTTTCGGCAAGAGCCGCGCCAAACTGCTCACCGAAGCGCATGGCCGCGTTACGTTTGAGGACGTTGCCGGCGTCGATGAAGCCAAGCTCGATCTCCAGGAGATCGTCGAATTCCTGCGCGATCCCGCCAAATTTCAGCGGCTCGGCGGCCGCATTCCGCGCGGCGTGCTGTTGGTCGGCCCACCCGGCACCGGCAAGACGCTGCTGGCGCGCGCCATTGCCGGCGAGGCCAATGTGCCGTTCTTCACGATATCCGGCTCGGACTTCGTTGAAATGTTTGTCGGCGTTGGCGCGAGCCGCGTCCGCGACATGTTCGAACAGGCCAAGAAGAATGCGCCGTGCATCATCTTTATCGACGAGATCGATGCGGTCGGTCGCCATCGCGGTGCCGGTCTCGGCGGCGGCAACGACGAGCGCGAGCAGACGCTCAACCAGCTCCTCGTCGAGATGGACGGTTTCGAGGCCAACGAAGGCATCATTTTGATCGCGGCTACCAACCGGCCCGACGTACTCGATCCGGCATTGCTGCGCCCCGGCCGTTTCGACCGGCAGGTGGTGGTGCCCAATCCAGACGTGGTCGGGCGCGAACAGATTCTCAAGGTGCACGTGCGCAAGGTGCCGCTCGCTCCCGATGTCAATCTCAAGACGATCGCGCGCGGCACGCCTGGCTTCTCCGGCGCCGATCTCATGAATCTCGTCAACGAGGCCGCCCTGATGGCGGCGCGGCGCAACAAGCGCATGGTGACGCAGGTCGAGTTCGAAGACGCCAAGGACAAGGTGATGATGGGCGCCGAGCGCAAATCGCTCGTCATGACCGAAGAAGAAAAGCTGCTTACCGCCTATCACGAGGGCGGCCATGCGATCGTGGCGCTCAACGTCAAGGCCACCGATCCGGTGCACAAGGCAACGATCATCCCGCGCGGCCGCGCGCTTGGCATGGTCATGCAATTGCCGGAGCGCGACAAGCTGTCGATGAGTCGCGAACAGATGACGTCACGGCTCGCCATTATGATGGGTGGACGCGTCGCCGAAGAATTGGTGTTCGGCCGCGAGCGGGTGACCTCGGGCGCGGCGTCCGATATCGAGCAGGCGACCAAGCTTGCGCGCATGATGGTGACGCGCTGGGGCTTGTCCGACGAGCTCGGCACGGTCGCTTACGGCGAGAACCAGGAAGAAGTTTTCTTAGGTTATTCGGTGGCGCGCCAGCAGAATATTTCGGAAGAAACGGCGAAGAAGATCGACGCCGAGATCCGACGGCTGGTTGAAGCAGGCTATGAGGAAGCCAACTCGATCCTTACCGAGAAGCGCGCTGATCTCGAGACGCTGGCCAAGGGCCTACTCGAATTCGAAACCCTGACCGGCGATGAAATCAAAGATCTGCTGTTGGGCAAACGGCCGAACCGCGAATCGGTGATCGAGACGCCGACGACGCCGCGCTCGTCGACTGTGCCGACCGCGGGCGTCGGCCGCAATCGGCCACGGCCGGAAACCGGCCCGATGGAGCCGCAGCCGCAGGCGTGAGTTTGCAAGTAGCTTAACTCTGCCGCCGTCATGCCCGGCCTTGTGCCGGGCATCCACGTCTTTAACGGATCGCCTTAGACGTGGATGGCCGGGACGAGCCCGGCCATGACGAGGTACTACTTGGCTTCAGACTCACCGCGACCTCATAATGGATCGGACGCCCAAACCTTTCTCCTGCAAGCGGAAGGTAAGAGCGTGAGTTGTGATGGACTGCCCCAATGCGCCAGATGATTTTGGTCGGCTTTCTGCAGGCGCAGAACTGCACCAATCTCGCGAGTTCGTGGCGGCACGCGCAATCGCGCACGGATAGCTGGTCGCCGGATTTCTACCGGCACATCGGCCGCGTCTTGGAGGCCGGCAAATTCCATCTCGGCTTTTTCGACGATCGCTTGTCGATGCCGGATATGTATGGGCGCAATCATGCACACACCGTCCAACACGGCATCCGGTGCGTGAAGCTCGACGCACTGACCGTGCTCACCGTCATGGGCATGGCGACCGAGCGGCTCGGCCTCGGCGCTACTTATTCGACGAGCTATTACGAGCCGTTCCATGTGGCGCGGGTATTCGCCACGCTCGATCTGATGACGCATGGCCGCGCCGCTTGGAACGTCGTCACCTCGCTCAATGACGGCGAAGCGCAGAACATGGGCCGCGATGAAGTGATCGGCCATGATCTGCGCTACGATCGCGCCGACGAGTTCATGGAGATCGTGCTCGGTCACTGGGACGCTTGGGAAGACGACGCCATCGTCCAGGACAAAGCGAGCGGGCTGTTCGCCAAGCCGGAAAAAGTGCATCGCCTAGACTATCAAGGCCGCTACTTCCGCTCGCGTGGCCCGTTCACGGTACCGCGCTCGGCGCAGGGCCATCCCGTCATCATCCAGGCGGGATCGAGCGGCCGCGGCAAGGCGTTCGGTGCGCGCTGGGGCGAGGTGATCTTCGTCGTCTACCCGAATGTTGCAGTCGGCCAGCGCGACTATGCCGAGTTCAAGGCCGAGGTGGTGCGCTGCGGCCGCGATCCCGAGCAGGTCAAAGTCACCCATCTGATCAATACCGTGGCGGCGGCAACCAAGAGCGAGGCAGAGGACAAATGGGCGGAGATCAAAAAGCTGCCGCTCGAGATCGACGCGCTGTCGCTCCTTTCCGAGGCGCTCAACTTCGACTTTGCCAAGAAAGCTATGGACGAGCCGTTCACCGATGAAGAATTGCAGGGAATGTCCGGCCTACAGGGGATCCGTGATCGCGTGCTGAGCGCCTGCGCCAAGAAAAATCCGACGGTTCGCGATTTCATTGAAATCAGCGGCCGCGGGCGCGTGCACAATCCAATCGTTGGCGGGCCGAAGGAGGTGGCGGACCAGATTGAAGCATGGTTCGCGGCGCCGGCCTGTGACGGTTTTGTGCTTTCCGCCACGCATGTGCCGGGCGCTTATGAAGACTTCGTGCGCTTCGTTGTGCCGGAACTCCAGCGCCGCAGCCTATTTCGCAAAGAGTTTGCCGGCACGACGCTGCGTGAGAATCTCGGCTTAGCGAGACCCACGATCGGCGCATGGCGCGCAACCTCATGAGCCGAAACTAGAATCTCAAATATCGCATCGCAGGTCATCTCTCGCGCTAGATAATGGGGCCCGGTTTGGAACAATTTTTAATTGGAACGAAATCTTTTTATCCGAGTTTGAATGCGCGAATCGCTTCGGAGTTACGTCGGGGTGCCGGATGATGCGATCGGCTTTTGCTTTGGCGGCAAGTTTGCTGGCGGCCGCGTTACCGACACAGGCAAGTGGGCAGCCCCGCAGCTTTTCAGGACTGTGCGCTTTTTATCCAGCGCATGGAAACGGCCTCACGGCAGCACATCGCACGCTGCCGTTCGGCACGCGCGTTCGCGTGACCGATCCGAAGACCGGCCACAGCGTTACTGTGCTCATCAACGATCGCGGTCCTTTTGGAAAGCATCGCGTGCTTGACGTGTCGCCAAGCGCGGCGCGCGCGCTCGGCATGGTCAGCCGCGGCGTTATTTTTGTTCAGGCGGAAATATTGTGACGTGATCAAGACGCGTTTCCCGGACGCTGTGCGGCATGAAATGCTGCACCGCTGATCCGGCAACTTTTCACGCTCCGAATCTGTAAAGTTCCCGGTTCAGCAGCGCACCATTTCATGCTGCGCTGCGCCCGGGACGAGTATTCATTACTTCTTCGCGATCGTTCCTGGAAATGACGAGTCTAGCCGCCGCGTCTAATTCAACCTTAGCTCGGTGATGTGACGCGGATCGGGTTTGAGCTCGCCCTTCTCGACGCGTTTGACGATGTCGGTCAGCACGGCATTGGCGCGGCACGGCAGGCCGACTTTCTCGCCTTCGCGCACGACAAAGCCATTGAGGAATTCGATCTCGGTGCGGCGGCCTTTCTGCATGTCTTGGCCCATCGAGGGGCGCTGGCCGGCGGCGGTGCGCCCGGCATCCTTGAAGCGCTGCGCGTCGCAGGTCGCCATCGCCGTATCGTCGCCTTCGCCGGCGCGCGCGATGGTTTCCGGCGGCAGGTGCAGGATCTCCTCGAGCTGATAGCCGAGCGCGTGGCCGACGCGGATCGCTTCAGAGCCAAGCCGGGTCGAAAAGCGCCGAACGGAAACGTTCTTGAGCATGTCGCCGCCGGGAAGGCCGGTACAGGCGGACAGCCCGTTCTGCATCGCATTGGCGACGAGCTTCGACCAGCGCTCGCCCCAAAGATTACTCGTCACCTTGGCGCTGTCGGCGAAAGCGACCAGCCGGCAGACTTCTTCGGCGCGCGGCGTGATGCGGCCATGGACCTCGCCGGCGCGAAACACCGTATGCGCCGCGCCGTGCTTGGCCGCGCCGCGATGAACAAGCCCGGGCTCGGGCAGATTCACGGTGATGCTCGAGGCGATGCAGCCGAGCGTTTTGCCCCAGCCGACAATCCCGGCAATCGTCGGCTCATTGATGCAATTCTGTAGCGAGACGACATAGCCGTCCGACGCCAGATATTGGCTGATCAGCAGCGTCGCCCAGCCGGTGTCGTAGGACTTCATACAGACGAAGGCGATGTCGATCGGCTTTTCCTTGGCGAGTTGTTGCGCGTCGGTGACGTGCAGCGCCCGCACTGGCACCGTGAATTCCGGCTCGGTCATCGCATGGGTGACGCGCAGGCCGTGCTTGCGCATGTGTTCGACATGCGCCGGCCAGGGATCGATGAAGGTCACATCCTCGCCGGCCTTGACCATGTGCGCGCCGGCATAACCGCCGACCGCGCCCGCACCGACAATTGCAATCTTTTGCCCCATGCTGTTCCTCCTTGCCGCCGTGATGGGAAACTAAAGCATGATCCGGAAAAGTGGTAACCGGTTGCCAACAATTCGCAAAGCGAAATGGCTTTAGGTTGAATCGTGGAGATGGGCAATGCCGCTGCAAAACCGTGTTGATCCGTTCGGCGAATTGTTTGCCGCGCCGGCCCGGGGCCTGTTCATGGGCAATCGCGGCGGCCGCTTTCATACTGACGCGCGGAGGCTTGCGGCGCGGCGCTGGGTGTCGCGGCAATGGATCTGCTGCGTCACCAAATTCAAAGCGCGACAGCGCCAAGTATGGGGTCGGTTCTATACCGAGCTGTTCTTTTTAGACGAGCCGACCGCTTTTGCCGCCGGCCATCGGCCCTGTTTCGAGTGCCGCCGCCAAGACGCGCAAGTGTTCGCGGAATGTTGGCGCAAAGCGCGCAAGTTGCGCTGGCGACCGCGCGTCGCGGAAATGGACGACGTGCTGCACCGCGAGCGCTTGAATGGGCGTGGCAAGCGGGTGCATCGGCGCGAGATCGAAACCTTGCCGGATGGCGCCTTCATTACGCTTGACGGCGCGGCCTACGCCGTCCGCGGCAACGTGCTGTTGCGCTGGACGGCGGACGGCTACGACGCGCGGCCACCACGACCACGGCGGGTCACGGTCGACGTCCTGACCCCGCCGGCGATGCTCGGCGTGCTCGCAGCGGGCTATCAGCCGCGCTGGCATCCGAGTGCCGACTCGTTATGCGCGGGCATAGCCGTTCGATAGAACGGCGTCGCTTCGCTCGCCTATGCCGCGCATCCATGCTGAAGCGTCGCGATTGAGTGGATCTGATAATTGAGCCAAGCGCCACCACCGCATGGATTGCCGGGTCAAGCCCGGCAATGACGATGAAAAAGACTTGTGCCGGCTGATTGATCATGCGTGCCGACGATTTTGTGTTCATCGCTGCGCCTTCACCACCACCGCACTGGCCACGTATCGGTTTTATTGGCGCCGCGGGCGACGAGATTATGCCGGGCAAAGGCAAACAGCGCGAGCAACAGCGCGCCAACGCCGACCGGCACGATCAAAAAGCTCCACGGCATGTTGTTGGTGACGACGACTAGCGGATCGATTCCGGCCGGCGGGTGAAATGTCCCGGTCAGGTGCATCGCGACCATCGCCAGACCGACTGCCAAGGCCGCCGCCCATGGCGCCGGTCCGCACAATTTGAGCAGAACGAGACCAACCAGAGTGGAGATCAGGTGGCCGCCAATAAGCGCGCGCGGCTGCGCCGGCGCCGCACTGGGCGAGCCCAAGACTGTTACAATCGAAGTCGCGAATGGTATCGCCACCAGCGGAAAGGCTGTGGTGATGGAGAAAGCTTCCATGCTGGCGATCGCAATGGCGCCGCCAGCCGCGCCGGCGAGTATCGCAAGAAGCTGAGGTTGCTTGAACATGGGATGCCCGACGGTAGTCGTTGCAATTCACTGGCGGAATAAAAGCCCGGCAATGGGCCAGATCCGTATCGTCATTGCGAGGAGCGTAAGCGGCGAAGCAATCCAGAAAAGTCTAACGGAAGATAGCTGGATTGCTTCGCGGAGCTTGTCATCGGGCCGGGCACTTCGAGCCGGACCTGTTGGCTCGCAATGACGCAACTTTAGCCCCGAATTGCCGCCTTGATCGTTTCGACGCTCGCGCCGGGAGCGCGCGCGGCACCAATGATGCGCGCCTCCTGCTTGGCGAGCCCATCAAGCGCCGCCGGCATCGCGTCGATCTTTTCAATCGGCACAACCACGGCACCGTGGCGGTCGGCGTGAATGAGATCGCCGCTGTTCACCGCCATGCCGTGGACGGTGACGGGGATGCCGAACTCGACCACATGCACATAAGCATGCGACGGCGCCAGCGAACCGGCAAGCATCTGAAAGCCGGGGGCGACCGCAGGAATATCGCGCACCGAGCCGTTTGTTATCGTGCCGAGGCAGCCGAGCGCCTGATGCACATTGGTCTGCACCTCACCCCAGAACGCGCCATAGCCCGGCGGCTCGTCTTTGTCTTCGATGACGACGACGCCCGGCTGCGGCGCCGCCGCGACATAATCGAGATAATCCATCCGCTTTTGCATGTAGCTCGGGCCGCTCACTTTGTCGCGCGCGCGAATAGTGACGGTTTTGGCGAATCCGACCATCGGCGGCAGATCAGGAAACGGACAATGCAAATGCACAGCGGTATAGCCGGCGCCGCGGCGCTCCGGCGCGACGATCTCGATCAGATTGCATACGGTCGGCGTGTCGATCGATCGCAAAAAAGCGAATTGTTTTTCCGATACCACGAGAATTCCCCTTTGCACCAAGACAAGTTCAGTTGAGTATCTCGCTCCATTTTCCCCTCTCCCCGGCGGGGAGAGGGGGCCGAGCGAGCAATGCGAGCGAGGCGGGTGAGGGGGAACGGACTGCGAAGGATTTCTGCAACGTTCGTTCCCCCTCACCCTCGCTCACTTGCGTTCGCTCGACCTCTCCCCGACGGGGAGAGGTGAGATGGGCACGTAACCCCGCCACCGTTGTAGCCTAACGACTCGGTACGCTGTGCCTTTGTCTAATCCCAAGCGGCCGCGACGATCGACGCAAGGATCGCTTGCACGACAACGATCACGGCGACGCAACCGCTCCAGCCGGCACTCGCCCAAGCAAGTCCGGTGACGTATGCGCCGGCGCTGCCGCCGATATAGTAGATCGAAGCATAGAGTCCGACCGCAGACGAACGCCCCTCCTTGGCGCTCAGCGTGACGTAACCGGTCGACACCGCCTGGCACACCATGCCGCAGATAGCACACAGTGTCAGCCCGGCGACAATGAAGGCCACCGGGGGCGCCAAGAGTAACAGCGCGCCGACGACCCACAGTGCGATGACGCCAAGGACGAAGCGGCGTCGCCCGAACAGCGCGATCGCACGACCGGCCCAGGGCACGATCGGGCTACTGACCAGATAGGTGAGAAAGAGGGCGCCGAGCAGCGTCGGCGAAAATCCATAGGGTGGCGCCGCAAGATGAAAATTCACGTAAGTGAAGGTAGCGACAAAATTAAACAGAACGCCGAAGCCGATGGCATAAGTTGCGACCAAGCGCCGGTCGCGCAAGTGCCGCACCATCTGCCTGACCGACGTTACGATGCCGCCGCCGGAGCGGACGAAATTGCGCTCGCGCGGCAGCATCACGGCAACGACAATAGCGGCGATCAGCGTGAGCAGCGCCACGACTTGGATCGCGGAACGCCAGCCGATGACATCGGTCAAAAGGCCAGGAATGAACCGGCCGCTAAATCCGCCGACGGCGGAGCCGGAAATATAAAGTCCGGCGACGCGTGTCACTTCGTTTGGCGGCCATTCGTCGCCGATATAGGCGACGGCGACGGTGAAGATCGGCGGCAGCAGTAAGCCCTGGACGAAGCGCCAGAAAGTGAGCTCCGCCACACTCCCCGCGAACGTCATGATCAGCGTCGGCACGACGATCGCAAACATCGCCGCGGTGATCAGGCGTTTGCGGCCGGCGACGTCCGCCAGTGCCCCGGTGAACGGCGCCGAGAGCGCGACCGCCGCCGTGCTGGCAGTCATCAGCGCGCTAATTTCGCTCGCGCCGACATGAAATTCTCCCGCCAATTCCGGCAGCAGCGCTTGCGGCGAGTAGAGATTGACGAACGCGGCAAAGCCTGCGGTGGCGATCGCGAGGCTCCGAGGATCGAGGGCCATAAGGCATTATCGGCGAGCCGCTGGTCGAAAGCACGCGACGACTTCATCATTAATCCTCCCCTGGAGGGGGAGGGTCGCGCGCCGAAGGTGCGCGGGGTGGGGTGAGCAGCGGTCAGGCGCGAGTCACAGCGACGCGGCAGTATTCACCCCCCTCCCGCTCGCTTGCGCTCGCGACTCTCGGATCAAGTCCGAGGGCAGGCTCTCCCCTCCCGGGGAGGGTGAAAGCTTCAGGCGCGCATGCGATAGACATTTGTGCCGCGACGCTCTTCATGGGTCAGCGCGCCATCCTCGATATAGAGGATGCGATCGGCAAACTCGAGCAAACGGGTATCGTGCGTCACGACCAGAACGGCCCGGCCGTGCTGCCGCGCGGCGTTGGCGAGGATCGTCATGATCGCTTGACCGTTCGTGCCATCCAACGCCGCGGTCGGCTCATCGGCCAGGATGGCCGACGGTTCAGCCACGACAGCGCGGGCAATGGCGATCCGCTGCTGCTCGCCGCCGCTCAGATCGCGCGGAAAGGCGGCGAACTTGTGCGCGAGCCCAAACCTTTCCAACACTTCGCGCGATTTAGCCTTGGCGCGCCGGCGGCCCTCGCCGCGCACGTCGAGCGCTAATCGGACGTTCTCTTCGGCGGTCAGCGTCGGAAACAGGTGAAACGACTGGAAAACGAAACCGATATGCTGCCGGCGGATTTTAGCAAGCTGCTCCGGTCCCGCGCCTTCCGTCGAATGGCCGCAAACAAAGACCGTGCCTTCGGTCGGCGTCAGCATGCAGCCTAGAATCGACAATAGTGTGGTCTTACCGCTGCCGGACGGGCCCATCAGCACGGTCAACTTGCCGCCGGCAATCGACAAATCCAGATTTTTGACCGCGCGCACCTGCCCGGCGCCGGCGCCGAGAACTTTGCTGACGTTACGCGCTTCGATGATTGGCAGGATCATCGCGACATCGCCATCACGGGATCGATACGAATGACGCGAATGATCGCGGTAATGGCCGAGCCGATACACATCACCACAGTGAGTCCGAATAGGCCGCCGACCAAAGCAGGCGTGATCACGATCGGTAGCGCGCTTTTGGCGGTCAGATGCACCACCACAAAACCGATCGCAGTGGCCAGCGCGAATCCAATCACCGCGTTCAAGAGCGCCTGCCAGATGATCACGCGGTAGATGTAGCCGTTGGAGCAGCCGATCGCGCGCAGCGTGGCGAATTCGTACAGATGATCCTTGGTGCTGGAATAGAGCGTCTGCGCCACGATGACGGTGCCGACGATGACACCAAGCAAAGCGCCGGCGAACAGCGCCGCGCCGGCGCCGGTGCCGAACAACCAAAACGATCGGCTGCGATCGCGGAATTCCACCGGCGTCAGCACGTCGACATCGGAAACATTGGACTGGATGTTGTGCTGGACGCTCTTGACGTCCGCGCCCGGTCGCACCCGGATTGAGGGTGGCGGGCCTCGGCGATCTCGTTGTGAAGCATCAGCACGATTTCAGCGGGATCGCGGATTGGAACGCCGAAGCCGTACCAGGCAACCGCTTCATGCGCCCGCTTGCATAGCCTTGCACTTGATGAGTCGAGTTTGTCCGTCCCAGTCAGTTCGATGCCGCCGGGCAAAGGCTCGAAGGCAATCTGGGCTGCGCCGGTCTTGGGATTGATGAAGGCATGCACCGGGCCTTCAAACATCCAGCGCACAAGTCCTGCACCGTTCATGGATCGGCCGCTGCTTTATCTGGTTTTTTTCTTCGCCGGCGTCGGCATCGGCGTGCAGGGAGCGGTGGCTTTGGTCGTGACGACCGTCTGCCTCGCCTTCTCGGCGGTGTTCTTGCGGTTTGCCAACGCGCGCTCGGCCGTAACCGATTCACTGTCCGAGCATGCTTACGCGATCTACTTCGTGCACTACGTGTTCGTGGTCTGGCTGCAATACGCGCTCCTTGGTGCGGCAATGCCCGCTATCGCCAAGGGCGTGCTGGTTTTTGCTGGCACGCTTCTTCTGAGTTGGGGAGTGGCGGCGGGTGCGGGGCGACTTGCACTGCTCGCCCAGAAATCCCAGGCGCTGTTGCAAGCCCACAACTGACGGTAAGCTTACAGCTGACGCCAGATCACAGCTGGCGAATCGAATCGAAATTCCAGGCCGTGGCGCTCGCGTCGTCCTCGCCGACCCGCAGCGTTTTGTCGTTGACGAAACGATAGGGCGGCACCGGCAGGTTGTACGGCGCCGGCACGCCCGAATAAACCCGGCCCGCCGCATCGTATTTCGAGCCATGGCACGGACAGAAATAACCGCCGGGCCAATTCGACACCGGCGTCGTCGCGCTGGCATTCGGATAAAACAATGGGATGCAGCCGAGATGCGTGCAGATGCCGACGAGCACGCTGTATTCAGGCTTGAGTGAGCGATGCCAGTTGGTGGCATAGGGCGGCTGCTGCAGTGCTTCGGAATTCGGATCGGCAAGCTGTTCGGTCATCTGCTTGCTCTGCAATGCATCAAGCGTCTGCTTCGAGCGGCGGAACACGAAAATCGGCCGTTGCCGCCAGCGGATCATGACCTGCTGGCCTTCGTCGATTTTGCTGACATCGAGATCGACGGGGCCGCCGGCCGCCAAGGTCGAAGCGTCGGGATTCATCTGATCAGCCAACGGAACCAAAGTCGCGGCGGCGCCGACCGCCCCGACGGTGGCGGTTGCGATAAAGAGAAAATCGCGCCGGGTCCCCGCCGGGGCGTGGCCGGCAGTCGCGCTCGAGGCAGTGCTCGCCATAATCGGTCCTTTGCGAAAGTTCTAACCGGGAGGCTTTTTATTCGCGTGCAGCTTATGTCGCGATCCCCATAGTTTAGTCAATCCGGGCTTGATCTAACGGCCAGCCCGGCAGCAATTGACTCCCTCAGCCGCCGCGGGAAAGGGTAGGGGTGAACGCGGGACTTTGCCACAGGAGACGCCCGATGCGCGGTAAGGACAATTTGCGCAGTGCCGCCGAGGTCCTGGTCGACCAATTGCGCATCCATGGTGTGCGCCACGTGTTCTGCGTGCCGGGCGAGAGCTATCTCGCGGTGCTGGATGCGTTCCATGACAGCGATCTCGCCGTCACCGTCTGCCGGCAGGAGGGCGGCGCGGCCATCATGGCGGAGGCGGTCGGCAAGGTGACTGGCCGGCCCGGCGTCTGCTTTGTCACCCGTGGCCCTGGCGCGACCAATGCGGCGCACGGCATTCACATCGCGCGCCAGGATTCCTCGCCGCTGGTGATGTTCGTCGGTCAGGTCGCGCGCGAGACTCGCGAGCGCGAAGCGTTCCAGGAGCTCGATTATCGCGCCGTGTTCGGCTCGATGACGAAATGGGCGACCGAGATCGACGATCCAGCGCGCGTGCCGGAGATCGTCTCGCGTGCATTCTATACCGCCGCCAACGGTCGGCCGGGTCCTGTCGTGGTTGCCATTCCGGAGGACATGCTGGTCGAGCGCGTCGCGGTTGCCGATGCGCCGCCTTTCGCGCCGGTCGAAACATCGCCGGGTGCCACGGAAATGCAAAAATTTGCCGAATTGCTTGGCGGTGCGCGCGCGCCGATCGTGCTTCTTGGCGGCAGCCGCTGGTCGCAAGAGGCTTGCGATCGCCTGGCGCATTTTGCGGAAAAATACGCGCTGCCGGTGTGCACGACCTTCCGGCGCGGCCATTTGTTCGATCAGACGCATGCCTGTTACGCCGGCGATCTCGGCATCGGGCCTAATCCGAAGCTTCTTGAGCGGATCAAGTCATCCGACCTGGTGATCGTGATCGGCGGGCGGCTGGGCGAATTGCCATCGCAACACTACACGCTGTTCGACATTCCACGCCCGCAGCTGCCGTTCGTGCACGTGCATCCTGGCGCCGAGGAACTGGGCCGTGTCTATAGTCCGCAGCTGGCGATCAATGCCACGCCGACCGCGTTCACCGCGGCGCTCGAAACGCTGAAATTCGCTCGCGCGCCGGCGGGTGACGCCAAGGCGGCGCGTGCCGATTATCTGGCCTGGACCGACAAGCCGACCGAACAACCGGGCAAAGTCAATTTCGGCGCGGTGATGGTGTGGCTGCGCGACAATCTCGCGCCCGATGCCATCCTGTGCAACGGCGCCGGTAATTACTCTGCCTGGATTCATCGCTTCTTTCGCTTCCGCCGCTTCGGCCAGCACGTCGCGCCGGCCTCCGGCTCGATGGGCTATGGTGTGCCGGCGGCGGTGGCGATGAAGCGGCTTTATCCGCAGCGCCAGGTAATCTGCGTTGCCGGCGACGGCGACTTTCTGATGAACGGCCAGGAATTCGCAACTGCGGTGCAGTACGGCCTGCCGTTCACCACGATCATTTTCGACAACGGCATGTACGGCACCATCCGCATGCACCAGGAGCGCGACTATCCCGGCCGCATCTCGGCGACCGATTTGCGCAATCCGGATTTTGCTGCTTATGCCCGTACCTTCGGCGGCTTCGGCGTTTCGGTCGAGCGCACCGAAGATTTTCCACAAGCCTTTCGCGAGGCCGAGGCCTCGGGCAAGCCGGCGATCGTGCGCTTGGCGATCGATCCCGAATCCATCACGCCGGGAATGACGCTCGCCAAAATCCGCGCCAAGGCGCTGGCGGAGAAAAATAGATAATCGTCGCCCGCACTGTCGTTTCGGCCGCGAACGACGGGAACGAAAGCGAACTCTGCGGATTGAGACGGCAGCATTGGGACGGCTGCAATGGAGTTCGAGCAATGAAGATTTTTCTGGGTTGCGCTGCTTTGGCATTTTCGCTCGTGCTGACGGGCGTGTCGGCCGAGGCAAAAGGCTGCCTCAAAGGCGCGGCGGTCGGCGGTGCGGCGGGCCATTTCGCCGGTCACCACGGCTACATGGGCGCCGCGGTCGGCTGTGCGATCGGCCATCATGAGGCGAAGAAGAACGAGAAGAACAATCCGAACAGCCAGCCGCAGTAGTAAGCGCGGTCTGGCGGCGCTGCGCCGTTTTTCACATGCGAGTTGTCAAGTCCTCTCCCACAACAGTGGGGGAGGATGAAGAAGTTTACTGCGCCTTAATATCGGCCGCCTTGATGATCGGCCACCACTTCTCGACCTCGGCCTTTTGGAAGGCGTGCAGCGCCGCCGGGGTCTGTTGTTCGCGCGGATAGATCACTTGGGCGAGATCGATGAGCTTTTTGCGCGTGTCGGGATCGTCGAGCGCGGCGACGATCGCGGCATTGAGCTTGGCGACGATCGGTTTCGGCGTGCCCTTCGGCGCCCACATCGCGTGCCAGAACGAGAAATAAAATCCGGGCAGCCCGGCTTCGTCGGTCGTCGGAATGTCCGGCGCCACCGCAATGCGTTCCTTAGCAGTCACCGCATAGGCTTTGAGATCGCCGGAACGCACGTGCGTCAGCGACACCGCCGGCGTATCGAGCTGGATGTCGGTGATGCCGGCGAGCAGGTCCTGCGTTGCCAAGCCGGCGCTGCGGTATGAGATCATCTGCCACTTCACCCCGACCAATTGCTCCATCAGCACACCGGCGACATGGCTCGGACTACCGACGCCGGACGTGCCCATCGTCGCTTTATCGGCATTGGCTTTGAGCCAGGCAACCAGCTCCTTGAGGTCTTTCGCCGGCATGGTCTTGCGCGTGTCGATCAGGAACGGCTGAGTGGCGACCAGCGCCACCGGTTCGAAATCGTTGAGGAGATCGAAATCGAGCGGGTAGATCGCGCCATTGGCGACGTTGGTGCCCCACATGCCCCAGAGCACGGTGTAGCCGTCAGGCGCCGAGCGCGCGGCGCGGGTGACACCGATCGTGCCGGCGGCGCCGGCGGTATTTTCGACCACGACCGGCTGGCCCAGCGTCGGCCGCATCCCCTGCGCCATGATCCGGCCCAGCGTGTCGGTCGAGCCGCCGGGAGCGAGCGGCACGATCATGGTGATCGGGTGCGACGGGTACTCGTCGGCGCGGACAGTCCCGCATGCGAGCGAACCGCAGATAGCGATTGCGGCGGCCAGAACGTGCTTAGCCCTCATGATTCCATTCTCCTGGCAATTGCGCTGAATGCTGAACCATGGTTCAGTTATTGATCACGGGTTCTTCCGTAGCACATCGATGCCTTATCGGCGCACCGAAAATGTCGAGCGGCGGCTCGCGGCGCGGCATGCCGCGATCGTTGCCGCCGCCCGCGCGGCGGCGAGCGACGGCGGCATGGCGGCGGTGCAGATCGTTCCGGTGGCCCGGCGCGCCGGCATCGCCGCCGGCACGGTGTACCGTTACTTTCCCGGCAAGACCGATCTGGTCGCTGCTTTGCTTGCTGAAATTTCCGAGCGCGAGATCGCCGCGCTGCGCCGCGCCGGCGATGATGCGCCGGGACCGCTGTCGGCATTGTCCGGCACGATCATGACCTTCGCCGCGCGGGCGCTACGCAACCGGCGGCTTGTTTTCACGGCGATCGCCGAACCGGTCGATGCCGAGCTCGATCCGGTACGGCTGAAATTTCGCAAATTACTGGCCGGCGAATTTGCCACGCGCATCGTCGCCGCCATGTCCGGCGGCCATTTGCCGAAGCAAGATGCAGCGCTGGCGGCTGCAGCCCTGCTCGGTCTTTTGGTCGAAGGCTCGATCGGACCGCTGGCGCCGCCGGCGGCCGGGGGCGAGCGCGAACTTGTGCAGTCGCTGGCATTGACCGCGCTGCGCGCCCTTGGCGTTTCCGACGCGCGGGCGCGCGGCCTCGTCGTGCAAACGATGGTCAAGGTCGAGTGAGCGGGCTTGAGGAATCACACCTGTTTTGCCCGATCTCCGGCCTCGTGATGACGGGCGCGAACTACCGGTAGACCTCGTCAGAGATTTCCTGCCGGGGCAGAGCCTTCGCATCGATCGTCCCTTCCAACTTGAGCACGTTCACCGTGCGGTTGGTTTCGTCATTCAATGCGATCGCTACCCGCGGAAGATGTCCACTCGCGATTGTTGCGACAAGCATGGCAGCCAGAATCGCCGATCCGAAAATAATGTAGCGCATGGATTGCTCCTTGCGTTGGCGCCCCTGCAAAGGTCTAGGTAACGGCAGTCGGTAAAAAATACTGTGACTGATGGCACAGCGAAAAAGCTTTCATCTCCGTTCGCCGTCACGCCATTAGCGCGCCCTGAGAACATAGGAAGGCCGCGGGAGTTCTCACCGCCTCAACGCCTGTCATAAGCAACCCGAAGCGCTAGAATGCCGGAATGCGCCGGACGTTGCGGCTTCATCCGGATTCGTCTTGCTTGGCAGTAAGACACATCGATGTGGAAGTTCTGCGTCCGCAAGCCGATAGTCTGACGTTTGCTTATAGCGTGACCGGCACGATAAGCGACGTTGCGATGTCGCCCATGGCGGCCGCGACACGCACTGACGAGCTTTGGCGGCACACCTGCTTCGAAGCCTTTGTCGGGAGTTCGCTCAGCGTCTCATATTACGAGTTCAACTTCGCACCCTCGACACAGTGGGCGGCGTATCGGTTCAGCGACTACCGCGCCGACATGCGTGTTGCGACCGAGATCAACGCGCCGCAGATCACAGTGCAATCGAATCCCGAGCGCTACGTTTTGCAAGCGTCACTGGAGCTGGGCCAGTTACTGCTCTCCCGAGGCGCGACGTTGCGCGTTGGGCTCTCAGCAGTGATTGAGGAAATTGGCGGCCGCCGATCGTATTGGGCGTTAGCTCATCCACCGGGCAAGGCGGATTTCCATCATTCCGATTGCTTTGCGCTTGAAGTTGTATGAAATCCGAATGACCATGAAATTTGGCATTGATCGATTCATAGCCGAGCCGGTCTTGCGCGCGCCGCTCGTTGGCAGGCGCATTGCTTTGCTCGCGCATCCCGCCTCGGTCACGGCTGACCTGACGAATTCGCTCGATGCACTGGCCGCATGCGGCGACATAACGATCACTGCGGCGTTCGGCCCGCAGCATGGCTTACGTGGTGATAAGCAAGACAACATGATCGAGTCGCCAAACTTCAAAGATCCAGTCCACGACATCCCGGTGTTTAGCTTGTATGGCCGCGTACGTAGGCCGACAGATGAGATGATGCATACATGCGACGCCATCCTCGTCGATCTGCAGGATTTGGGGTGCCGGATTTATACGTTCATCACGACCCTTCGCTACATCCTCGAAGCTGCTTCGAAACATCGCAAAGCGGTGTGGGTTCTGGATCGACCGAATCCTATTGGTCGGCCTATCGAGGGTTTGAGGCTGCGAGCGGGATGGCAAAGCTTTGTGGGCGCGGGACCGCTGCCGATGCGCCATGGGCTGACGCTCGGAGAGCTGGGATCGTGGTTTATCAGAACGCTCAAGCTTGATGTCGAGTATCGTGTCATCGAGACGCACGGCTGGCAGCCCGATGCTGCACCAGGATTTGGTTGGCCGCTTGAAGAGCGGACGTGGATCAATCCCAGTCCAAATGCATCAAATTTGTGGATGGCTCGCGCTTATGCGGGCACCGTGATGGTCGAGGGTACGACACTGTCGGAAGGCCGCGGCACCACGCGACCGCTCGAACTGTTCGGCGCTCCCGATATCGATGCGCGGGCCGTGATCAAAGAAATGGCTTCGCTCGCGCCGCATTGGCTGCACGGTTGTCGGCTGCGTGATTGCTGGTTTGAGCCTACGTTCCACAAACATGTCGGCAAGTTGTGCAACGGCGTTCAGATCCACACCGAGGGTGCCGGCTACGATCACCATGCGTTCAAGCCATGGCGTATTGTGGCGCTGGCGTTTAAGGCAATTCGCCGCTTGTATCCCGACTACCAGCTATGGCGCGATTTCGCTTATGAGTACGAGCGAGACAAGCTCGCCATCGATGTGATCAATGGCAGTCCATTGCTGCGCGAATGGGTGGACGATGCGGCGGCGACGCCACAAGACCTGGACGTGTTGGCTCTAGCGGATGAGCGGGCTTGGCTGAACGAGCGGCAAGATGTTTTACGCTACGGGAAAGGGTAACGTCCGCGTTCGCCTTTTGCCCAATTTGATCCGGCCGTCCCGGACCTCCAATTCGCGATGCCTGCTTTGTCCTCGAAAGCGGGCCTCCTCCCGTTTTAATGCGAGAGCAACACCGGCAGCGTCATTGACTGAAATATCGAACGGGTGACGCCGCCGAGCACGAATTCGCGCAAGCGCGAATGACCGTAACCGCCCATCACCATAAGATCGGCGGCGCTGTCGGCGGCGTGCGACAACAGCGCGTCGGCAACGTCAATATTGCCCTTGGAAATGCGATGAACGTCGACTTTGAGTCCATGCCGGGCGAGATGCTGGCCGATATCGACGCCCTCGATCTCGTCTTTCTTGCCGCGTTCGCTGGTGACGCTGACGATTTCGATACGGCTGCTTTTGCCGAGGATCGGGATCGCGTCGGCAACAGCGCGCGCGGCCGTGCGGCTGCCATCCCAGCAAATCATAACGTTGCCAGTCTTGAATGGCGCTTTCTGAATGTAGGGCACCATGATCATTGGACGGCCGGATTCGAATAATGTGGTTTCGCCGATGATCTGCTCCATCGTGCTCATCTCCGGCTGAGCCTGGCCGACGATAGCGAGATCGAAGCGTCGCGCCATGCGGGCAAACTGGTCGCCGGCGCCGGTGAGGCCGGCACTCAAGCTTTGAGGTTCGGCAGAAATCCCGGCACGGTCGGTCGCGGCGGTGAAATCCTTGATGGCGGCTTCCGCCGCCCTTTCGTTGTCGGCACGCTGGCTTTCGATCACGTCGGCGGGGATGTAGCC
>DASZCJ010000017.1:0-3225 GCA_035943155.1 Xanthobacteraceae bacterium
AAGCAAAAACCCGGCGAGTTGTCTTACGGCGTCAACGGCATCGGCCGCTTGACTCATTTGACCGGCGAACTTCTGCAAAAGCAGGCCGAAATGAAATTATTGATGGTGCCCTATTCGGGCGGCACGGCGCAGATCATCAACGATATAATGGGCAAGCGCGTAGGGCTGGTCTTCGATGCTTATTCGGGAATTGCCGGCGCAGCGGAGGCAGGAAATGTGGTGCCGCTTGCCGTCGCCTCGGCCGCGCGCCTCCCGAACGCGCCGAACCTGCCGACCGTTGCTGAAACGCTTCCCGGCTTCGAGTCGGTCGGCTGGCAAGCCTTGGTAGCGCCGGCCGGAACGCCGGACGGTATCGTGCGCAAGGTGAATGCCGATCTCGTCAAGGCAATGAGCGATCCGGAGATTCACAAGCGGCTGGCCGATCTCGGCCGCGATGACCGATCGATGTCGCCGGCGCAAGTCCTGGCCTTTATCCAAGGCGAGCAAAGCAAATGGGCGCCGATCGTGCAGCAGATCGCCGCGCAAACGCAAAGCAAATGACGAATTTTACGTCTTTTCGAGCTCGGCCCTGAGCGCCGCGAGTGCCTCCGGCGTATCGATGTCCGTCAGCACCCCAGTGCCTGTGACCGGCACTTCGACGACGGCCTCGCCATAGCGGCCGATCAGGTGCCGCGCGCCGACGTCGCCCTCGACTGCCATGAGATCGGCAAAAAAGCGGCGTGACCACACCACCGGATTGCCGCGCTTGCCGTCGATCGTCGGCAGCGCGACCAGCGCCCCCTTGTCAGGATCGATCGCCGCGATCAGCCGATCAATGAGGGCGGCATCGACCTGGGGCATGTCGCCAAGACAGACCACGACGCCGTCGGCCTGCGCCGGCACCGCGGCAATACCGGCTCGCAGGGACGTACCGAGACCGTCGGCATAGTGCGAATTGTGCACGAAGGTGACCGGCAGGCCGGCGAGAGCCGCCTCGACCCGCTCGCGCTCGTGCCCGGTCACGACCACCACCGGGCGCGCTTGTGAAGCAAGCGCCGCTTCGGCGACGATGCGAACCAGCGGCCGGCCGCCGATCTCGGCGAGGAGCTTGTTCGGCCCACCCATGCGGCTCGACCGTCCGGCCGCAAGCACGACAGCGGCGATGGAGCGGCTCGCTTTGACAGGCTCATCGCGCGGCTGCGGCCGCGTGACGATTTCCATGAGAAGGCCACCCACGCCGAGTCCGGTAATGTCTTCGCGCGCCACCGGCAAACCGGCGAGGAGCCGCATCAGCACCCAGTCGAAGCCGTTCTCCTTCGGACTGCGCGCGCAGCCCGGCGCACCGAGCACCGAGCGTCCACCGGCGTCGCCGATCATCAACAAGTTGCCCGGATCGACCGGCATACCGAAATGTTCGACGCGGCCGCCGATCGATTCGAGCGCGGCGGGAATAACGTCGCGCCGGTCAGCGATCGCCGAAGCGCCGAATACGATTGCCAGTTCCGCGCCGGCTTTGAGTACTTCGTCGAGCGCGCGGGCGACCGCTTCGCGATCGTGCGGTACGCGACGCTCGGCGATGATCGTCGCGCCGGTCGGCGCCAGCCGCTCCGCGGTGATCTTCAAAGTCTTCTCAATGACCTTGCTGGCAAGCCCGGGCAGAACCGTGGACACCACACCGACATTGCGCACGCGATATGGCGCAACCCGCAGCAATGGTTCCGTCACGCCGGCGAGCGCGGCATCGCGCGCCTGGCCGGCGACCGCAAATGGAATGATTTTCACCGTCGCAATCATTTCGCCGGTAACTACCGGTTTGAAGGCTGGCAGCGTTGCGAATGTGATGGCCTCGTCGACGCGGTTAAGGCGATGGATTGCATCCTTGTCGAGAACGAGCACGCCGGCGGTTTGTGCGAACAAATTGGCGCGGCCGGTGAACGCACGATCGACCTGCACTCCCTCGCCTGCGACCGCCTGGGCAATCTCGGCAGCGGCGATGTCTTCGGCGACGTCGCCAGCTTCAAGCCGCGCGACGACGACTTCTTTGATGCCGGCCGCCTCCAGCGCCGCGATCTCCACCGCCCCGATCAGCGTGCCTTTTTTAAGCACCAGTCCGCCCTGGCGGATGCTGTGCACGGCTGTAGCGCCGAGCGCGTCTTTTAAAGGCACCGCGCCGAATTTCATGATGCCGCCGGCACGGCGGCAGGTGCGGCGGCGCACACACCGCCAGATTCGCTCTCGGCCGCTTCGTGCAACCGTTCGGTAATTTGCGCCATGATCGCTACCGCGATTTCCGCGGGCGATACCGCGCCGATGTCGAGCCCGATCGGCGCATGAATGCGCGAAATATCGGCTTCGCTCAGGCCCTGCGCCTTGAGCCGCTCGATGCGCCGCGCGTGGGTTTTTCGCGAGCCCAGCGCGCCGATATAGAAACAATCGCGCGACAGCGCATGGGTAAGCGCAGGGTCATCGATCTTCGGATCGTGGGTCAGCGCCACGAAGGCGGTGTAGCGGTCCACATTCAGCCGCGGCAATGCCTGGTCCGGCCATTCGGCAATCACCTTCACGTCTGGAAAGCGCTCGAGCGAAGCGAAGGCGGTGCGCGGATCGACGATGGTCACGTCGTAGCCAAGCAAGTTGCCGATCGGCGCCAGCGCCTGGCTGATGTGGACTGCGCCGGTAATCACGAGCTGCGGCGCAGGCACATAGACGGTCAGAAACACGCGGCCTTCCGCGCTGTCCGCCACGCCGCTCTTGCCAGTGCGTAAATGTTCGGCGAGCGCGGAGCGCAGCGGATCGTTGCCGATATCCGCGGCTTTGACAAACCGCTGTTTGCCGTTCTCGACATTGGTGACCACGATCGCGGCGCGGCGCGCGGCGCGTTCGGCATTGAGAGCGGTGAGGATGTCGAGTTTCATATTGTGTGAGCGAATGGCGAATAGTGAGTAGCGAATAGAGTGCCAACTATTCGCTATTCGCCACTCGTTCTTCTTCCTACTCCACCTTCTCCACGAATACCCGGATCGTGCCGCCGCAGGACAGACCGACTTGCCAAGCGGTCTCGTCGGCGACGCCGAATTGCAGCATTTTTGGCTTGCCGCTTTCGATCACGTCCAGCGCCTCGGCAACCACCGCGCCTTCGACGCAGCCGCCCGATACCGAGCCAAGAAAATTACCCTCGGCATCAATGACCAAATTCGAGCCGACCGGACGGGGCGCCGAACCCCAAGTCTCGACCACGGTCGCAAG
>DASZCJ010000018.1:0-4867 GCA_035943155.1 Xanthobacteraceae bacterium
GAGAACATCTTCCGGCACTTGGAGGCCGGCACCACGCCGCTGCAATCGGCGATCAAGGGCGCGCGGGAGATCGGCTTTACTGTGCTTTCGATCAGCATTTCGTTGATCGCAGTTTTCATTCCGCTCTTGCTGATGAGCGGCATTGTCGGACGGCTGTTCCACGAATTCGCCATCACCGTGACCGCAGCCATTGTGGTTTCGGTCGTCGTTTCGCTGACGCTGACGCCGATGTTGTGCTCGCGATTTCTGGTCAGCGAACACGACCGTCAGCACGGGCGGCTTTATCGCACTATAGAACGCGGTTTCGACGCGGTGGTCGGCGCCTATCGGCGCGGCCTCGACGTCGTGCTGCGGCACCAATTTGCGACGCTGATGGTGTTCTTCGCGACGGTGGCGATCACCGGCGTTCTGTTCGTGCTGATCCCGAAAGGCTTCTTCCCGACCCAGGACATCGGCATGATTCTAGGCATCTCCGAAGCGGGTCAGGACGTCTCGCCGCAAAAGATGCGGCAGATCCAGCTGCAGCTCTCCGATGTGATCGCGCAGGATCCGGACGTTGCCGACTTTGGTTCGTTCTTTGGGCCGAGCTACGGCAACACCCAGAACACCGGCCGATTCATCATCGGATTGAAACTGCGCGATGATCGCGAAGCCTCGGCATCGCAGATCATCGACCGGTTGCGTCCGAAACTCGCACAAGTGCCGGGCGTGCGGTTGTTTCTGCAGCCGGCGCAAGACATTACCGTCGGCGGCCGCATCGCCCGCGGCCAATTTCAATATGTGTTGCAGGATCCCGACCTGCATGAGCTCGAAACCTGGGCGCCGCGCCTGACCGCAAAGCTAAAAACGCTGCCGCAATTGGCCGACGTCGCCACCGACGCGCAGAACAACGCGCCGCTACTGACCATCACGATCAACCGTGACGCGGCTGCGCGTTTCGGCATTCAGCCGCAGCTTATCGACAGTACGCTCAATGAGGCGTTCGGCCAGGATCAGGTGACGCAATATTTCACCAACAATTCCTATTACCTCATCCTGGAAGTGCTGCCGGAATTGCAGGGCCGGCTACAGACGCTCAATGAGCTTTACATCAAAGCGCCGAGCAACGGACAGCTCGTCCCGCTTTCGACTCTGGTGCGGGTCGACACCGCTCACGTCGGGCCGCTCCTGGTGTCGCATTCCGGGCAGTTCCCTGCGGTCACCGTGACCTTCAATCTGCCCCCCGGCACAGCCCTCGGCCAGGCAGTTGACGCCATTACCAAAGCCGCCGCGGAAATCGGCATGCCGCAATCGCTGATCGGCAGCTTCCAGGGCAACGCGCAGGCGTTTCAGGCGGCGCTGTCGAACGAACCAATCCTGATCGCCGCCGCGCTCGTCGTCGTTTATGTCATTCTTGGCGTGCTTTATGAGAGCTACATTCATCCGCTGACGATCTTGTCGACCCTGCCCTCGGCCGGCGTCGGAGCGTTGCTGGCGCTGTTGATCGGCGGCTTCGATCTGTCGGTGATCGGCATTATCGGCATCATTCTCCTCATCGGCATCGTCAAGAAGAACGGCATCATGCTCGTCGATTTCGCGATCAACCGCGAGCGCGCCGGGCTGGCGCCGCGCGAGGCAATCAGACAAGCGTGCTTGTTGCGGTTCCGGCCGATCGTGATGACGACGATGACCGCGCTGTTAAGCGGCGTCGCGCTGATGGTCGGCCACGGCGCCGGTTCCGAACTGCGGCAACCGCTCGGGTATTCGATGGTCGGCGGACTCGCCCTCAGCCAAATATTAACGCTGTTCACCACGCCGGTGATCTATCTTTATCTCGACCGGTTCCAGACATGGTTGCGCGGCGACAAAGAAGAACCGCAGCAAGCGCAAGAAGCGCTGCCTCTCGCCGCCGAATAAATTTGCGATCGCGCAGATCGCGCGCGGTTCCAAAATTTGTCGTTAAATATTTTTCATGGAAGTTCCCGGGCAAATCCGGTGCGCTGCGGAACGCGCCTCCAACGCTTCGCGTTTCCTCCTCTGACGCGCAACGAAAACAGGAGGAGAAGATGAAGAAGCTTGCGCTTGGAATCGGCACAGCGGCGCTCTTGACCGCAGCCGCGGCCGCGCCTGCGATGGCGCAGGTCGGATTCTACGCGGGGCCGTTTGGCGTAGGCGTCGGAGTCGGCGCGCCTGCTTATTCTGACTGCGGCTACTACGGCTACCCGTGCGGCTACTATGACTACTACGGCGGTCCTGACGTCGTCGTCGGCGGCGGCTGGGGCGGCGGCGGCTGGCATCGTGGATGGCACGGTGGTCATGCCCACTTCCATCACCGCTAGCCGGACCCATCATCAGTAGCGTGGATCGCCGCGATTAGCCGACAGAAATGCGATAACGCGGTGATCAAGGCGGAAAGGGCTTCCCCAAACGGGAAGCCCTTTTCGTTGCAAGCAATTCGCTGCAATTTCTGAAACGACAAAGTTCTCGCAGAGCGGCTTTTGCGCCGCAGCGATGACAATCCCGCACACTGGAATGTGAATTGAATCTGGCGCACTCACCCAGCGTTCATAGATGCATCGTCAGCGATGAAGTGTCATGATCGCCGCATAGGAAACATGGATCCCGGAGCGTGGAGCGCTCGGGAATAGCTGCCGGACTAAGGCGATCATGTTTCGGTATAAGCTTGGGGCCGTTTCGCGGGCAATTTGTTTAACAAAAACTGCCCGTGGCGCGGCCCACCGACATTAAGACCGACGTTAAGGAGGAGCGCCAATGGCCTATTCGCACATCCTAGTCGGCGCGAGCACCAATCCCGCGCAGCTGGTCGTTCGCCGCATCTCGCTGTCCGATCTGCGTTATGCGCTGGGCCGCGGCATCGACGATTTTACCGCGGTGCCCAGCCACGCCGTTTTTCTGTGCGTGATTTATCCCTTGCTCGGAATTTTACTGATCGGCTTGACGCTCGGCAATTCGCTCTTGCCATTGGCATTCCCGACTGCGGCAGGTTTTGCGCTGGTCGGACCACTCGCCGCTATCGGTCTCTATGAATTGAGCCGGCGTCGTGAAATCGGACTCGACAGTTCTACGGGGCACGCTTTGGATGTGCTGCGTTCGCCGTCGCTCGGCGCGATTATCGCGCTCGGCGTACTTTTGATGGCGATTTTCTTGATCTGGTTGGTCGTTGCGCAGGCGCTCTACATCGCGATCTTCGGCTATGCGCCGCCGGCATCGATTGCACAGTTCGCTCACGACGTGCTTACGACGACGCCGGGGTGGACCCTCATCATAGTCGGCACCGGCATTGGTTTTTTGTTCGCCGCACTGGTGCTGTCGATCAGCGCGATCTCTTTTCCGTTGCTGCTTGACCGCGATGTCGGTGCGGCGGTCGCCGTCTATACGTCGCTGCGCGTGATGGCGGCCAATCCAATTCCGATGGCGCTGTGGGGATTGATTGTCGCCGCCTTGCTGGTGATCGGCTCGATACCGTTCTTCGTCGGCCTCACCGTGGTCATGCCGGTGCTCGGGCACGCGACATGGCACCTCTACCGGCGCACCGTCGAGCCAGATCCCAATCCGCATCCGGATTATCAGCCGCGCGAGCGCTCCCGCCGCTCGGCGGCGGATTTCCCGGCCGCGCTATTCCCGACACGGGAGTAAGAGCGCGCATTGAAATATGCGGCGATGGTAGAGCCTCGCGCTGAACCGGCAATAAATAATCGTGTCAGATGATTCGTGGCGCGCGGGCTGCGCCGGTTTGTCAGCGCGCGGCAAAAGCCTATGATGGTCAGGTACGGCAAAATGCCGAACCGCTTTGACTGCGCATGCTTGACCTTGGTCTGAGTTTTCTTGGCAGTGTGGCGCGCGACCCGAACGCGCTTGCCATCGTCGACCGCGACCTGCGCCTGACCTATGCGCAATGGTACCGCCGCATTTCGGCGCTGGTCGCCGGGCTCGACTCGCTTGGGCTCAAATCCGGCGATCACATCGTCACTGTACTGCAAAATCGCTGGGAAGCCGCGAGCTTGCATTGGGCCTGTCAATTCACCGGCGCGATCATCACGCCGGTGAACTGGCGTTCAAGCGCAAGCGAACTTGATTTTTATCTGCAAGATGCCGAGGCCAAAGTGGTGGTCTATGAGGAGGCATCCGCTGCCGCGGTGGCGGGATCGGCGCAGGCACAGAACCTGCCGCAGATTGCGCTCGATGCCGTTTCGGCGGGAGCGATCTCCTTCGCGCAGTTAACGGCCGGCACTGCGCCCGATGCGCAGCCGCGCGCCGACGCGGAAGCCTGGTCGGTCATGCTCTATACTTCCGGCACGACGGCGCGGCCAAAGGGCGTGCCGCGCCGGCAGCGGGCCGAGCGCGCCGCGGCGCTTGCGCATGTCGCGCAAAATCTTTACGGCCGCGGCGAACGCACCCTTGGCGTCATGCCGCTTTATCACACGATGGGCGTGCGTTCGCTGTTGGCGATGTCACTCGTCGGCGGCGCTTTTATTTGTCTGCGCCGCTTCGACGCCGCCGATGTGCTGCGTCTTATCGATACTGAGCGGGTGACCAATCTTTATTTGGTGCCGACGCTCTATCATGACCTCGTGCATCATCCGCTGTTCGCGCAAACCGACGTCAGCTCAGTGCACAAGCTCGGCTTTGCCGGCGCACCGATGACCGATGGGCTCCTCAACAAGCTTGCCGCCGCCTTTCATCCCGATCTGTTTGTCAACCATTACGGCTCATCCGAGATCTACACCTTCACCATCGAGCCGAACGCGCCAGCCAAGCCGGGCTCGGCCGGCCGGGCCGGCATCAACGAGACGGTGCGCGTGGTAAAACTCGGCGCCAAATCGGTTGATGAACTGGCCGCGCAGGGCGAAGAAGGCGAGATCCTCAG
>DASZCJ010000019.1:0-3874 GCA_035943155.1 Xanthobacteraceae bacterium
TGCGGGCAGCCAACAGTTCAGCGCGCGCGAGAAAGCAGCTCTACGTTACGCTGATCTGTTCAAGCAAGGCGAACACGCCATCGACAAAGATGAAGTCTATGCCGAACTCGCGAAACATTTTTCCGACGAAGAGATCATCGAACTCGGTCTGTTCTGCGCCGAAGTCGATGGCGTCGGCAAGTTCGTCAAATCGCTTAATGTGCTGAGCTGGGAGGAAGCTTGCGAAATTAATCCCAAGCTCGGCACCGCGGCGGCGCCGCGGGTCGCCGCGGAATAGATTGGGATTAGCTCGCAGTTTCGCGGTTGGTTGGCGGGGACTTCCAGCGTTCGGCGGCAGAATCGTCGCTCGCCTTGGCTTCGACCCAGATCTTTGCGCTTGCGTCCTTTGCGCCCGCTTCCTTGCCGCCCGCCTTTTCCACTTGCTTCCAAAACGGGGCGCGGGTTTTCAGATAATCCATCAGAAATTCCGCTGCCCCGAACGCCGCTTGGCGATGGCTCGACGCCGTGACCACCAGCACAATCTCCTCGCCCGGCGCGATGCGGCCGTAGCGGTGGATGACGGTAATGCCAAAGAGCGGCCAGCGCGCCCGCGCCGCTTCGACATGTCGGCCGATCTCGGCCTCGGCCATTCCGGAATAATGTTCGAGTTCAAGCGCGGCGATCGGTTCGCCGTTTTCGTCCGCCCGGCAGACCCCGGTAAACGTAACAACGGCGCCGATATCGGTGCGTCCGCGCGTCAGCGCCGCGACTTCGCCGGCAGCATCGAACGGTTCACGCTGCAAACGGATGATGGCGGTCATTTCGGTCGCTTCGGACATAAAAGCTAATCGTGCAAGCGGATCGCCTCACCCGCCGGTCATCGGTGGGAAAAAAGCGATTTCTTTCGCGCCGTTGATCCGCGTATCGGCGCGCACATGGCGTTTGTCGATCGCGCTGCGGACCACGTTTGGATTTTCGAAGGCATAGGCATAGCCTTCGCCTTGCCGAGAGAGCCATGCCACCAGATCGCTGACCGTCGCAATGTCAGCGGGCGGATCGATGTCCTCTTCCGCTTTGCCCACACGCTCACGCACCCAGGCAAAATAACGAACCTTCACGCATCCTCCTTCACGCATCCTCCTGGGTCAGGTGATGCAATCCCGCCTGCAGATAATCCCACCCGGTGTAAAGCGTCAGCAACGCCGAGAGCCACAGCAGCGCAATGCCGGTTTCGGTCACAACCGGCACGATAGCGTCGCCAGCTTCGCCGCAGATCAAAAATCCAACGGCAACGAGCTGCAGCGTCGTCTTCCATTTGGCGAGCCGGGTCACCGGTACGCTCACCCGTAATTCCGCAAGATATTCGCGCAGGCCGGACACCAGGATTTCACGGCAGAGAATGACGATCGCGGCAAGCAGCGACCAGCCGTGAATGGTCTTTTCGGCGCCAAGAATCAAAAGACAGGATGCGACCAGAAGCTTATCGGCAATCGGGTCGAGCATGCGGCCGAGCGAAGATTGCTGGCCCCATATGCGGGCAAAGTAGCCGTCGAGAAAATCGGAAACACCGGCCGTGATAAAGACGACGAGCGCGAGCCAGCGCAGCCACAATTCGCCACCAAGGATATTCTGCCAGAACAGGCAGCCGACCACGAACGGCACCGCAGCGATGCGGCCATAGGTCAGGATATTGGGCAACGCCATCGGATTGGCGCGCGAGCGCACCGGCGCATTTTCGGAAGTAGGTCCCGGCGCATGGCCTGGCGTGCTGGTCGTGGTCGAACGCACCGTCGAATCCATGGCCGAATTCATAGCCCCACCATAGCGCCGCCGCGGCTCGCCCAACAGAGGGCCGAATGCGTCACTTGTGCGTATATGGGGATGATTTAACGCGGATCACGTTGCGGTCGCCCCGTCATGAAAAAAGGCGTAGATGCGCCGGGCAGTTTCCGCGCTGATACCCTCGACTTCCATGAGGTCCGTCAGCGACGCCCGTTCGATCGCCTTAAGTGTACCGAAATGCAGAAGTAGCGCGCGTTTGCGGGTCGGTCCGATGCCGGCAATCTCCTGCAGGCCGGCTTCGCGCAGGTCGCGTTTACGCCGCGCGCGGTGCGAACCGACGGCAAAGCGATGCGCCTCGTCGCGCAGACGTTCAACGAAATAAAGCACTGGATCGCGCGGCGGTAGCTTGAACGAGTCGCGCCCGGGAATAAAGAACGTTTCCCGCCCGGCATCGCGCTCAGGCCCTTTGGCGATGGCCGCGATCGGAACCGTAAGACCGAGAGTGGTCAAAACTTCGTGTGCGGCCGTGAGCTGACCCTGCCCGCCATCGATCAGCACAAGATCGGGCCAGGGCGATTCGTCTCCATCTCGCTGCTTGTCTGTCACCTCTGCCCCAGGGGGGGAGGTCGGC
This sequence comes from Xanthobacteraceae bacterium, assembly GCA_035943155.1. Lineage (GTDB taxonomy): Bacteria > Pseudomonadota > Alphaproteobacteria > Rhizobiales > Xanthobacteraceae > BOG-931. The sequence goes on from DASZCJ010000019.1 coordinate 2,393, forward strand.
GCGCGAAGCGCGACGGATGAGGGGGAACTGATGTCGAGGGTTTGCCCTACAGCCTCTACCCCCCGCACGCCATCCCTCTCGCCACTGGGGAGAGAGAGCGTATCGCCGGCCTCCCGCCGCGGTGCTTCGGCCAGGAGCCGCTTGAACCGGCGCGTCAGCACTTCGCGCATCATGGCAAAGTCATCGCCGGGGGTCAGCTCAGCGGAACGGATGTTGAATTTGCGGTACTGACTTTTGCGAAATCCTTCCGGTCCGGCGACGATCATCGCGCCCACCGCATTCGAGCCTTGGATGTGGCTATTGTCATAGACTTCGATGCGACGCGGCACCCGCGGCAGGCCGAAAGTGTCGGCGAGCTGCCGCAGCAACTTTTCTTGGGAGGATGTCTCCGCAAGCTTGCGGCCGAGCGCTTCACGGGCGTTAGCAAGCGCGTGCTCGACTAGGTCCTTCTTTTCACCGCGCGACGGCACCGCGATCTCGATCTTGCGGCCGACCTTCGTGCACAGCGCCTCAGCGAGGAGCGCGCGATCGACGATCTCGTGCGAAATCAGGATCAGCCGCGGTGGCGGCTTGTCGTCGTAAAACTGAGCGAGGAAGGCGGACAAGACTTCGCCGGCCGAAAGCGAGCGGTCTGCCTTGGGAAAGTAAGCGCGATTGCCCCAGTTCTGACCGGTGCGGAAAAAGAACACCTCCACGCAGTAGAATCCGCCTTGTTGATGGACCGCAAAAACGTCGGCCTCCTCGACGCCGCGCGGATTGACGCCCTGATGCGATTGAATCGCGGAGAGCGCGGCGAGGCGGTCGCGATAGATCGCGGCGCGTTCGAAATCGAGCCCAGCCGATGCTTTTTCCATTTCATCGGCGAGCTGGTCTTTCACCTTTTTGCTGCGTCCTGACAGAAAATCGTTGGCCTCGCGCACCAACACCGAATAATCTTGAAACTCGATCTCCTTCGTGCACGGCGCCGAACAGCGCTTGATCTGGTAGAGCAGGCATGGCCGCGTTCGGCTCTCGAAGAATGGATCGCTGCATGAGCGCAGTAAAAATGCGCGCTGCAGCGCGTTGACGGTGCGGTTCACTGCCCACACCGATGCGAATGGACCGTAATAATGGCCGGGCCGCGTGCGCGCACCGCGATGCTTGAGAATTTGCGGCGCCCAATGGTCGGACGTGATTAGGATGTAAGGGAATGACTTATCGTCGCGCAGCACCACATTGAAGCGCGGCCGCAGCCGCTTGATCAGATTAGCTTCAAGCAGCAGTGCTTCGGTTTCGGTGCGGGTGACAACGAATTCGAGGCGGCGCGTCGCCGCGATCATCCGCTCGATACGGGTGTCGAGCCCGGCCGGACGGGCATAAGCCTGGACACGCTTTTTGACATTCTTCGCTTTACCGACATAGAGGACGTCGCCGCGGCCGTCGATCATCCGGTAGACGCCCGGCCGCGACGGCGCGAGCTTGGCGTAATGGACGATCGTGGCG
>DASZCJ010000020.1:0-4453 GCA_035943155.1 Xanthobacteraceae bacterium
ACCACCTCGCCTACGGCCTGATCTTCCATCCATTCGACGCGCTGGTCGAAAATGACCTTGCGCTGATCGTTCATCACGTTGTCGAACTTCAGGAGGTTCTTGCGAATATCGAAATTGCGCGCCTCGACTTTTTGCTGCGCCTTTTCCAGCGCCTTATTGATCCAGGGGTGGATGATGGCCTCGTTCTCCTTAAGGCCGAGCCGCTGCAGCATGCCATCGAGCTTGTCGGTGCCGAAGATTCGCATCAGATCGTCTTCGAGCGACAAGAAGAATTTCGAGTGCCCGGGGTCGCCTTGGCGTCCGGAACGGCCGCGCAACTGATTATCGATGCGGCGGCTTTCGTGGCGCTCGGTGCCAAGTACGTAAAGGCCGCCGGCCGTGAGCGCCTTTTCTTTCAACCGCGCGACTTGCGCGCGGATCTCAGCGGCGCGATCGCTCTTTTCGCGCGCGCGCGGCTCGGCGATGTCGGCCAGTTCCTGGCGAATGCGCATGTCGGCATTGCCGCCGAGCTGAATATCGGTGCCGCGGCCGGCCATGTTGGTCGCAATGGTGATGGCGCCCGGCACGCCGGCTTGCGCAATGATCTGCGCTTCCTGCTCGTGATAGCGGGCGTTGAGGACCGCGAACACCTTGGCCTTGGAAGCACCTTCATCGCCTGAATAAAGCGCCGCAAACGCGTTGGGATCCGAGAAATCATGTTGCTCCCAACCCTGCTTGCGCAGCATTTCGGCGAGCTGCTCGGATTTCTCGATCGAGGTGGTGCCGACCAGCACCGGCTGACCGCGCCCCTTGCAGTCCTCAATCAAAGCCAAGATGGCGCGGAATTTCTCCGCTGCCGTCCGATAGACCTCATCATCGTCGTCGATGCGGATCATCGGCATGTTGGTCGGGATCTCCAGGACCTCCAAATTGTAGATGTCCTGGAATTCGTCGGCCTCGGTCACCGCGGTACCGGTCATGCCGGCGAGCTTCTCGTACATGCGGAAGTAATTCTGGAAGGTGATCGAGGCGAGCGTCTGGTTCTCCGGCTGGATCGGCTGATGCTCTTTGGCTTCGAGCGCCTGATGCAGCCCTTCGGAGTAGCGGCGGCCCGGCATCATGCGACCGGTGAATTCGTCGATGATCACCACTTCACCGTTGCGGACGATGTAGTCCTTGTCACGGGCAAACAGCTTGTGCGCCCGTAATCCCTGATTGACATGATGCACGACCGAGACGTTCTCGACGTCGTAAAGCGAGTCCGATTTCAACAGCCCGGCATCGCGCAGCAAATTCTCCATCTTCTCCATGCCGACTTCGGTGAGATTGACGGTGCGCTGCTTCTCGTCGAGCTCGTAATCGGTCTTGTCGAGCCGGGGAATGTAAGCGTCGATGGTGTTGTAGAATTCCGAGCGATCGTCCAGCGGACCTGAGATGATCAGCGGCGTGCGCGCTTCATCGATCAAGATCGAATCGACTTCGTCGACGATGGCGTAGATGTGGCTGCGCTGCACCATATCTTCGAGCCGGTATTTCATGTTGTCGCGCAGATAGTCGAAACCGAGCTCGTTGTTGGTGGCGTAGGTGACGTCGCAGTCGTATTCCTTCTTGCGTTGTTCGTCGTCGAGGCCATGCACGATGACGCCGACGGTCAAGCCGAGGAACTTGTAGATTTGGCTCATCCATTCGGCGTCGCGCTTGGCGAGATAATCGTTGACGGTGACGACGTGCACGCCGCGGCCGGCGAGTGCGTTGAGATAGACCGGAAGAGTCGCAACCAGCGTCTTGCCTTCGCCGGTCTTCATCTCGGCAATTTTGCCTTCGTGCAGGACCATGCCGCCAATAAGCTGAACGTCGAAATGACGTTGCCCGAGCGTACGCTTGGCGGCCTCACGGACCGTGGCAAAAGCCGGCACCAGAATGTCGTCGAAAGTCGCCCCCTCGGCGATCTGCCTTCGAAATTCATCCGTGCGCGCGCGCAAAGCGTCGTCGGAAAGCGCTTCCAGCTCCCCTTCCAACGCGTTAATCTCCTCAACCCGGGGCCGGTACGAGCGGATGCGACGGTCGTTCGAGGAACCGAACAGTTTGCGGGCGACAACGCCGATCATCGCATCATTCCTTGGAATTTCGGCTCAGCAGGGTTTGACCCAAAGCACGATTTTTCTGGAGATCCGGTCCCGCTGCTCGGGGTCATGCCGTTTGTCTCGCGGGCGACGCAGTCCCAAGGGGCGGAAAATACGGCGCTATTCGGGCGATGGCGAGGCGAATGAACATCCCGATACCGTGCGAGAGATAGGAGGGGGTCGATTTGTTGTCAATGCGACGCCGCTTTCACGCGTTGTTTAAGCGCAGGCTTGTTTCTGCCATTGCCAACGGTCGGCGATTGGGCAAGTGTCCGCGCCGACCAAGGACCGCCGAATAGCTTGCCAGGATCGGTTGCAGGGTTAGCGGCCAAGCTGGGGCCGCCATCGTGACCGCCGGGACCCGACCGTCATAGCCCCCAGCATTGGCATCCGGCATCTGGCCTGCGAAACCGGTCCTCGTGCTGGCCTCGTGGTTAACTATCAAGCCGGCTGTTACCGCCAAAGGATCACTACAAAGGATCGCGCAATGTCTTTCACTCGCTCATTCGACGCTCGCCTACTGAGCGCAGTCGCGCTAGCGGCATTTCTGATCGCCCCCATTGGATCACGCGCACAGGAGTCCGATCCGGTGGTCGCGCGCGCCAATGGCGTCGATATCCGGCAGAGCGACATCGCAATGGCCGAGAGCGACATCGGCAGCGCGATGCCGCAAATGGGTCCCGATCAAAAGCGCGACTATCTCATCACCTATCTCGCCGACGTGATTATCCTGGCGCAAGCGGCCGATCAGCAGCAGCTCGCCAACCGTAATGAGGTGAAGCACCGTATCGAATTCGAGCGTCACAAGGCTTTGATGGAAGCGCTGCTGCAGGATGCCGGCAAAGCTGCCATGACCGACGATGCGATGCATAAGCTCTATGACGAGGCAATCAAGCAGACGCCGAACGAGGAGGAGGTCCATGCGCGCCACATCCTCGTGGCGACCGAAGGCGAAGCCAAAGATATCGAAGCGCAATTAAAGAAGGGCGCGGATTTCGCCACGTTGGCCAAGGAGAAATCCAAGGATCCTGGGGCCGCCGAAGGCGGCGATCTCGGCTATTTCACCAAGGAACAAATGGTGCCGGAATTCGCCGAGGCCGCTTTCAAGCTCGACAAGGGCCAGACTTCCGATCCAGTGAAGACGCAATTCGGCTGGCACATCATCAAGCTCGAAGACAAGCGCATAAAGCCGACCCCGACATTCGATCAAGTCAAAGGGCAATTACAGAGTTACGTCGCGCGCCGTGCGCAAGCGGAGCTTGTCGATAAGCTTCGTAAAACGGCCACCATCGAGCGTCTCGACCAGCCTGCCGGCCCATCCGATTCATCGGCACTTAATCCGGCTGCGCCAGCTAAGAAGTAGTCAGTGGGCCGACTGCCCTGTAGTTATAGCGTCACCCTGAGGTGCGAGCGGAGCGAGCCTCGAAGGGCGACGGCATTGGCGCTCGGGCCGTCTCCTTCGAGGGCCGCTTCGCGGCCACCTCAGGATGACGGAAAACAAATGTCCACAGCAGTTTCTCCGCTCGCACCGAAACCAATTCCGCAGTTGCCGGTTGTCGCCGGCGTACGGCTGGCGACCGCCGAGGCCGGTATCCGTTATCGTAATCGTGCCGACGTGATGCTTGCGGTATTTGACCGCGAAACCAGCGTTGCCGGCGTCTTCACCCGTTCGAAATGTCCCTCGGCGCCGGTGGAATGGTGCCGCCTCCAGCTCAAGGGGCATTTCGCCCGCGCGCTGGTGGTCAATTCCGGCAATGCTAACGCCTTCACCGGCAAGAGCGGCCGGCAGGCCTGCGCGCTGACGGCCAAATTTGCCGCCGCGGCGGTGGGCTGCAAGACCTCCGAGGTTTTCCTCGCCTCGACCGGCGTGATCGGCGAACCGCTCGATGCGCGGGCCTTCGAGCGCGTCATGGCCGATCTCGCCGCTGCCGCGCGACCGGACGGCTATAGCGCGGCCGCCAAGGCAATCATGACCACCGACACGTTTCCGAAATTGGCAACCGCGCGCATTCGGCTCGGCGGAACGGATGTGACCATCAACGGCTTTGCCAAAGGCGCCGGCATGATTGCACCCGACATGGCGACCATGCTCGCTTTCATCTTCACCGATGCGCCGATTGCGGCGCCGCTCTTGCAGTCATTGTTACGTGACGGTGTGGTCGATACGTTCAATGCCGTTACCATAGACGGCGACACCTCGACGTCGGACACCGTGCTGGCATTCGCGACCGGCGCCGCGTCGACGTCGCGCATTCGGCACAGCACTGACCGGCGCCTGCCGCCGTTCCGCAAGGCATTCAATGCCGTACTCGCCGATCTCGCCGAGCAAGTCGCCCGTGACGGCGAGGGCG
>DASZCJ010000021.1:0-6081 GCA_035943155.1 Xanthobacteraceae bacterium
TGCCCTCGCAACATTAGCTGGCGCGGAAGGCATTATGCAGATTGGATTGTTTGATCATGTCGAGCACGGCGACCGCCCGCTGACGCAATTATTCGACGAGCGCCTCCGCTTTGCCGAAGCCGCTGACGCCGCCGGGATTTACAGCCTGCACGTTGCCGAGCACCACGCCACGCCGTTGAACATGGTGCCGGTACCGGGCGTCTATCTCGGCGCTGTTGCGCGCACCGTCAAACGGATGCGGCTGGGTCCGCTGGTTTATTTGCTGCCGCTTTATTCGCCGCTGCGGCTGATCGAGGAAATCTGCATGCTCGATCATCTCAGTCACGGCCGGCTCGATGTCGGCGTCGGCCGCGGCGTGTCACCTTACGAGTTGAAATACCACAAGGTCGAGCACGATCGATCGCGCGACATCTTCATTGACGCTTTCAAGTGCATCAGCGCCGGCTTAACGACGAATTCGCTCAACTACGCGGGCGAGCACTTCGTCTACGAGAATGTGCCGATCGAATTGCGCCCCATGCAACAGCCGCATCCGCCATTCTGGTATGGCTCCTCGAATGAAATCGGCTCGACGTGGGCCGGCGAGCAGGGGCTGCACTTTGTCACTTTGGGACCGCCGGCGGTCGCCAAGGCCAACATCGAGGCCTATAAGGCGGCGCTCAAGAAGCGAGGTGGCGCGGTGCAGCCCAAGCCGGAGTTTCCGGGCGGCGCCGCGATTGGCGTGCAACGGCACATTTTCCTCGCCGACACAGATGCGCAAGCGCACCGCTTCGGCAAGCCGGCCATGGACATGCATCTCGCGCACTTAAATTGGCTGCGCGTCAAGCACGGCGAAACCGGCCTGACGTCGCGCTTGAACGTGCCGCGCGGGGCGAATTTCGAAGCCTGCATCGAGGATCGCACCGTCATTGCCGGCTCGCCGGCAACGGTTCGTGCCGAGATCGAGCGGCAGGTCCGCGACCTCGGCATCAATTATCTGCTCGCCTATCTTTTTCTCGGCGCCATGTCGCTTGCCGACGCGCTGCGCTCGCTCGAACTGTTTCGCAGCGAGGTCATGCCCCATCTGGCGAAGCTGTAGCGGGCTCGTCCCGGCCTTGTGCCGGGCATCCCGTTTAAGCAGGCAGTGCATTAATTATCGAGATGCCCGCGACAAGCGCGGGCCTGACTGCTCAAATCATTTTGCCGTCTTTAATTGCCGCCGTTATCCGGGGCGCGCTATTGATCGGCCCGCAACGCTTCAGGATGCGGCATGGCGATGACGTTGTAGCCGCAATCGACGAAATGAATTTCTCCGGTCACGCCGGTCGAAAGGTCCGACAATAGATACAGCGCCGCGCCGCCGAGCTCCTCCAAGGTGACGCCACGATGCAACGGCGAATGCCGTTGCTGGAACGCGAACATCGCTCTGGCGTCGCCGATGCCGGCGCCGGCAAGCGTGCGGATCGGACCGGATGAGATTGCGTTGACGCGAATGCGCTCGCCGCCGAAGTCGACGGCGAGGTAGCGCACCGAGGCTTCCAGCGCCGCTTTGGCGAGGCCCATCGCATTGTAATTCGGCATCGCGCGCAAACCGCCGTTATATGTCAGCGTCAGCATGGCACCGCCATTGGGCATCATCGCCGCTGCGCGCTTGGCGACTTCGGTAAACGAGAAGCACGAGATCACCATGGTGCGGAGAAAATTGTCGCGCGAGGTATCGGCATAGCGGCCGGCAAGTTGCGTCTTGTCGGAAAAAGCAATGGCGTGGACTAGGAAATCGAGCGTGCCCCATTGGCGCGTGAGTTCGGCAAAAACCGCATCCACGGAGGCTGCGTCCTCGACGTCGCAGGGGAGGACGACATCGGTATCGACCGACGCCGCCAGCGGCTTGACGCGCTTGCCAAGCGCCTCGCCCTGATAGGTGAAGGCGAGCTTGGCGCCGTGGCCCGCTAATGTCTTGGCAATTCCCCAGGCAATCGAATGGTCGTTGGCGACCCCCATGATCAGGCCGCGCTTATCCTGCATCAAAGCCGGCATGCGTCAGGCATCCACGTGCTTGAACGCGACGCAGGCATTGGTGCCGCCGAAGCCGAAAGAATTGGACAACACACAGCCCAGCTTCACGTTGTCTTTGCGCTCGCGCACGATCGGCATGTCGGCAAAGGCCGGATCGAGGCGTTCGATGTTGGCGCTTTCACAGATGAAGCCGGAATTCATCATCAGCAACGAATAGATCGCTTCCTGCGCGCCGGCGGCGCCGAGCGAATGCCCGGTGAGCGATTTGGTTGCCGAGATCGGCGGGCATTTTGCGCCGAACACTTCGCGGATTGCCTCGATCTCTTTAAGGTCGCCGATCGGAGTGGAGGTGGCATGCGGGTTGATGTAGTCGACCGGCGGTTTTACCGAAGCGAGCGCCATCTTCATGCAGCGCACCGCGCCTTCGCCCGATGGCTGCACCATATCGGCGCCATCGGAGGTGGCGCCATAGCCGACGACCTCGGCATAGATTTTTGCGCCGCGCGCCTTGGCGTGCTCGAATTCTTCAAGGACGACAACGCCGGCGCCGCCGGCGATGACGAAGCCGTCACGATCGGCGTCGTAGGCGCGCGATGCTTTGTCCGGCGTCTGGTTGAAACTCGACGACATGGCGCCCATCGCATCGAACAGCACCGAGAGCGTCCAATCGAGCTCCTCGCATCCACCGGCGAAGACAATGTCTTGCTTGCCGGTCTGGATCGTTTCGAAGCCGTTGCCGATACAATGGTTGGACGTGGCGCAGGCGGATGAGATCGAGTAATTGACGCCTTTGATCTTGAACCAGGTCGCAAGCGTCGCTGAGGCGGTCGATGACATCGCCTTGGGAACAGCAAATGGGCCGACCCGCTTCGGTCCTTTGCTGCGGGTGATATCGGCGCTTTCAACGATGGTCCGTGTCGAGGGGCCGCCCGAACCCATAATGATGCCGGTGCGATCGTTTGATACGTCGGTTTCATCGAGACCGGTATCGCGGATTGCCTGCTCCATCGCGACGTGATTCCAGGCAGCGCCCCCGCCCAAAAACCGCATGGCGCGACGATCGATTGCATCGCTCGTCTCGAGCGTGGGCGCGCCGTGCACCTGGCAGCGAAAACCGAGCTCGGCATATTTATCGGCGCGGACGATGCCGGACTTTGCTTCGCGCAGCGAAGCCAGCACTTCCTGCGTGTTGTTGCCGATGGAGGAGACGATGCCCATCCCGGTGACGACGACACGTTTCATCTAAAGCCTCGATTGGAGACGCCTGTAGTGATGATGAGCTTGGTCAAACCGGCGCTCATTTGGTGGATCATATATCAATCGCTCCGAGCATGATCCTGTTTGAAAGCCGGCGGCATTTTCAGCCCATCCAGTGCAACGCGTTCTTACGCTTCGCTGGTCTGCGGCTCGGTAATGCGGAACAGTCCGACCTTGAGATCGAGCGCCTGATAGATCACCGAGCCGTCGGCGGAGAGCCAGCCATCGGCGATGCCGAGCACCAGTTTCGAGCGCATCACGCGTTTGATGTCGATGCCGTAAACGATCTTTTTCATCGTCGGCAGGACCTGGCCCGAGAACTTGATTTCGCCCATGCCAAGCGCGCGGCCTTTGCCCGGTGAACCGAGCCAGCCGAGGAAAAAACCGAGTAATTGCCACAGCGCATCGATTCCGAGGCAGCCCGGCATCACCGGGTCGCCTTTGAAGTGGCAGGGAAAGAACCAGAGGTCGGGTTTGAGCTCGAGCACGGCGCGGACCAGCCCCTTGCCGTACTGACCGCCGACCTCGGCGATCTCCGAGATACGATCGAACATCAGCATCGGCGGCAGCGGCAATTGCGGCCCATCCGCGAAAAGCTCGCCCCTCCCGCACGCGAGAAGGTCCTCATATTCGAAATGCGAGCGGCGTTCCTGCATCCGCGATCCAGCTCCGCGATTTCCGGCCGAATGTTATTTCCCTAACATATTGGGATAGCGTGGCAAAGTCGCACCCCCGCCATGCCGCAACTGCATCTGCGCCCGCAAAACCAGTGGCCAGCAGCGGTTGCGGCAGCGAAAACTGTCGTATAATGAGTGCGTCCGCAACGATCTCGCCGGGGCGCAGCGTCGGCCGGAAATTGCTACGGTTCACGATGAAACAGCGTTCGCAATGCCCATAATGAAACAGCCGCCAATCGCTTTTGCCCCAACCGCTTTTGCCCCAACCGCACTGGCTCATCAGCCGGCTGCGATCAAAACCGGCGAGCTGACCGGGTGCCCCTGGCACGATGTCAAAACCAAGCTGCGCAATGTCGGGCTGCGACCGACCCGCCAGCGCATGGCGCTCGGCTGGATTTTGTTTGCCAAAGGCGACCGGCACGTGACCGCGGAAATGCTCTACGAAGAGGCGATGCGCGCCAAAGTGCCGGTGTCTCTCGCCACCGTTTACAACACGCTGCACCAGTTTACCGACGTAGGTCTGTTGCGGCAGGTCGCGGTGGACGGCTCAAGGGCCTATTTCGACACCAACAATTCGATGCACCACCACTTTTTCATCGAGGAACAGAACGCGCTGTTGGATATCCCGGCAAGCGATGTGGTGGTCGGCAAAGCGCCCGTTCCGCCTGAGGGCTATGAGATCGCCCAGATCGACGTCGTCGTGCGGTTGCGCCGCAAGCAGCCTGAATTTTAGTCACCCTTAATCTGCGGGCGATCATCTAAAATTGGATGCGGCGCTGGTTATTCCGCCGGCTCGCAGCTCGAGCGCGTCTGCAGCATGTAGCAAAGCCACACGTCTTTCCCCTTCTGCAGCACGAGATATGAGGCAAAGGCCGCTTTGACCTCGAAGCCTTGAGCAGTCAGCGTCGGCAAAGCGACGGTCGGTCTTTTCGTTGCTGCCGGCTGCTGCGCGGCAGCCGACCCGATCAGACATGCTGCGATCACACATCCTGCGATCGGACGAACGCCGGTGACGGCGGCAATCCGAAACCGGCGCGCGCGCCGCGGTTGTGTCCCCTTTATCGACGGCGCTCTGGCGATCACTCAATTTTCTCGTCGGGATAAACGCCCCACAAATCGCTCTGCTCGATCCAGCCGGCAAAGCCATCGCCAGCGATCTGACACCACGATCCGGTGCAGCGCTTGACGGAACCGAGCACGCCGACTTGCAATCGCGCGAGCACGGCGCTGTGAGCGTCCGGCGTTTGATGAAGCGGCGCCAGATCCGACTTGGTTCTGAGTTGCACCGCGGCCATTCGCCTTCCCGACAACAGCGAGTGATAAACCCAACCTTCGGAGCCATCGCAATCGCGAATGCGGCGCCAGTTTTCGAATTCGGCGGTGATTTCGACCGGCCAGCCGGCCCGGGTATAGATCCAGGCAACGTCGTGGGCTTTGTCGGGACCGCCGCGCACCGTGACCCGGTCCGCCTTGAGAGTGACAAACCGTGGAACCGGCAGTCCGCTCGTGGTTGCGTCGCTGCCGGCCCGGGCTGGAAAGCTGGTGCAGCCAAGCACAAAAAGGGCTGCCATCGCGGCCCGGATCAGAACGATCGGCATGCCAAGTCTTTGCGCCATTGTCTTTGCGCCATTGCTATTCGCCCAAATCCCGCTACCGCCCGCAAGCGCCGCTCCGGCGCGCTTTGTCGGAGTATGGCCATCTGCTACAGATTTTGACGGGCCGTCCCCGGCTGCAGTCTCGGCGAGCGGGGTTAAAGAGACCTGAACGGCGGAACGGCAGACGGGCAAACGGCAGTTGCAAAGCATTCAATTGCAGGGCTGAATTTGGGAACCGGCCGGCGCAAAGAGGCAGTAAGCAAGAGGCAGTGAATGCCGACGGGCAAGAAGCTCCTGGTCGTGGTCACTCGTCGGCTGCCTGACGGCGTCGAAATGCGCATGCGCGAGCTGTTCGACGCGCGTCTCAATTCCGACGATAAGCCGCTGACTCAAGCGCAGCTGGTCGAGGCGGTGAAAACCGCCGACGTCCTAGTGCCGACGGTCACCGATCACATCGACCGCGCGGTCCTCAGCCAATCAGGCGAGCGGCTCAAGCTCATCGCCAATTTCGGCAACGGCGTGGACAATATCGATGTCGCCACCGCCGTTCAGCGCGG
>DASZCJ010000022.1:0-5301 GCA_035943155.1 Xanthobacteraceae bacterium
GCCGTCGGGCATGCGGTTGGCGCGCACCTCGATAACAAGTTTGCTTCCCGCCACCCGCTCCAGGAAAGGCTCGGCGTCGGCAGTATATTTAGCGACGCGCTCGGCGATGAATTGGTCGACGCTGGCATTTTGACCGCTCTGCTGCGCGATATGGCGCAAGATGTCGCAGAGCGCGATGCCGACGCGGGTCAATTCATGCGGCAGGTCGAGGATTTCGCCAAACTGCCGATTCCAGCAGACCAGCGCCAGCTCCTTGTCGAAAACGGCTATTCCCTGGCGGACATGATCGAGGGCGGTCTGCAGGATCTCGCGATTGTAGTGGATTGCCGCGCTGGCATCGTCGAGTAGTTTGAGCGCCGCCTTGGTCGAAACGGTCCGCTTGCGCAACAGTAGCGACAGCACCAGCCGTGACGACGCCGCTCCGATTGCCGAGGCGAGCAAATATTCGGCGTATTGCAAGAGCTCAAAGTCGGCTTCGGAGGCCGGATCAAGGTTGATGCGGCGCGTTGCAGCAAAGCTCGCGAAAGAGCCGCGCGTGCGCTCCTCGCCGAGATAGCGCGAGACCGTCGTGATCAAGTCTTCCACGCTGACCGATGCTCGGCGCAGCCGAAAGCCCGGCGCCATCGGGCCAAGGATGGGCGCAAGCGTCGGCGGCGCAAATAAATCGCCTTGCACGCGCTCGATCGCGGTTGGCCGCCGGGCCAATGAACAGCCGATATAGCAGGCAATATTGGCGGCGAGGCTGAACAGCACGCCATGGACGAGCGGCGGTAAGTCGAGGCCGAACAGCGCTTCGGGCCGTAAAAAACTCGTGCCCCAAGGGCCCTCGGCCAGTATTTGCGCGCTCACGATGCCGGCAGCGGACATGCTCGGCAGCAGCAAGGTATAGCCCCAGACCACGACGCCCGCGCTCATGCCGGCAATCGCACCGAGCGAAGTGCCGCGCCGCCAGATCAGCCCGCCGAAGAACGCCGGCGCCAACTGCGCGACTGCGGCAAACGACAACAAGCCGATCGCGGCAAGCTGCGCCTCGCCAGCCGACCGGTAATAGGCGTAGGCGAGAAACAAAATGGCGAAAATAGCGATACGCCGCGTCGTCAAGAGCTGCGCGCCGGCATCGGTTGCTTCCGCGGCAAGGGTTCCGCGGCGCTTGAGCGCAAGCGGCATCACGATGTCGTTCGACACCATAATGGCGAGCGCCACCGTCTCGACGATGACCATTGCGGTCGCCGCCGACAAGCCGCCGATGAAGGCGACGAGCGTGATCAATTCGGAATGGGCAGCGAGCGGCAGCGCCACGACGAACATATCGCTGTCGACACGTCCGGCCGGGAAAGTCAGCAGCCCGGCCATCGCGATCGGCAGCACGAACAGATTGATCAGCACCAGATAGAGCGGAAACAGCCAGGCGGCGCGGCGGATTTCGGATTCCGTGTGGTTCTCGACCACCGTCACATGGAATTGACGCGGCAACAGCACGATCGCAAACAGCGACAGCACAGTCATCGCGCAGAACGAGGCGAATTGCGGCGCACGCGTTACGACCGACGCGGTGTGCGGATGGTCGAGCGCCTGGCTCAACAGGGTCGAGGGGCCAGGGAAGACAACAAAAGTCACAAAAATTCCAACGCTCAAGAAGGCGATGAGCTTCACCACCGACTCGGTGGCGATCGCCAACATCAGGCCATCTTGATGTTCGGTCGCATCGATGTGCCGCGTGCCGAACAGAACGGCGAAAGTCGCCATCGCCAGTGCGACAAAGAGTGCGAGGTCGCCAAACAGCGGCGCCGCCGCGGCGCCTGGCGCGGCTTGCGCCAAGATCGTGGCAACGGAAGATGATACCGCTTTGAGCTGGAGCGCGATGTAGGGGATCATGCCAATGATCGCGATCAGCGCGACTGTCGCGGCCACCGCCTGGCTCTTGCCGTAACGCGCCGCAATGAAATCCGCGATCGAGGTGATGTTCTGGCTCTTGGCGAGGCGGACGATGCGGATGAGCAGCGGAAAGCCCAAACCGACCATCAGCATCGGGCCGATATAGATCGTGAGAAAGTCGAAACCAGTGCGCGAGGCTAGGCCGACCGAGCCGAAGAACGTCCATGACGTGCAATAGATCGCCAGCGACAGTGGATAAATCAGCAGCCGGGCCGAGCTCGCGCGGGTGACGCGGCTGCGGTCGCCGTAGCTCGCCACCATGAACAACAGCCCGATATAGGCCAGCGCAATGGCGACGATCACCCAACCCTGCAACATCATCCTACTCCGATGTCACCGCCGCCTTTGGTCTGCGCGCGTTATTTGCTGTTTTGTTAAGGTCACCACAGTTCTGCCGGGGTGTCTATCCGGGCAAGAAAGGATGCAGCAACGTCACATGCGTTGACGGCCATAAGCCCAGCCGGCATTCATGGTCATGGCTTGGCCGGTGCCGATGGACCCCGCATTTCGCCGCATTCTGCTTGAAACCGCCGAAACACTGGCCTTCGCGCTTGCCGGCGGTCTGACGTTCATTTTTCTGGGCCTGCCGGCGGGATTGGTGTCGGGTTCGGTTCTGGTTGTGGCTAGTGCGGCATTCCTCGGCCGCCCGATGCGGCTGCCGCTTCCGCTCGCGCGCGTTTGTTACGTCATTGTCGGCACGCTGCTTGGCACCGTCGTGACGCCGGAAACGCTGCGCGGCGTAGCGACCTGGCCGGCAAGCATCGTGCTGTTGATGCTGGCCTCGCTTTGCATGATTGTCGCGACGATGACCTATCTGCGTGTCGTGCATCGCTGGGATCCGCTGTCGGCGCTGATGGGGGCGTCCCCCGGTTCGATGGCCCAAGTCATCGCGCTGTCGAGCGAACTCGGCGGCGATCTGCGCGCCGTCGCCATTGTGCAGACGGTACGCGTTCTCTTGCTGGTTGTCGGCCTACCGAACGCGCTCGCGCTGTTCGGGCTGGTCGTGCCGGCGGTGCCGGTACCGCGCGGACCCGCTGGATTTTCGGTGCTCGGCGAAATGATCCTGCTTCTCGCGGTCGCCGTTGCCTTCGCAGTTATTTTTATGCGCCTGCGGTTTCCCGGCGGGCTGTTGTTCGGCGCCCTTGCCGGTTCGGCCATCCTGCACGGCAGCGGGCTTGTTCACGCCGCCCTGCCGTGGTGGATCGGCAGCGCCGCGGTCGTCATGCTCGGCGCATTGGTGGGATCGCGCTTCGCCAATACCAGCGCACGGATGCTGCTCGCCCATCTCGGCGCCGCATTCGGTTCATTCGCGGTGTCGATGGCGGTCGCCACCGTGTTTATTTTGATCGTGACGCGGCTGCTTTCGTTTCCGATCGCCAATGTCGTCATTGCGTTTGCGCCCGGTGCGCAGGACACGATGATGGTGCTGGCGCTGGCCCTGCAACTCGACCCGGGCTATGTCGGGGCGCATCATCTCGCGCGGTTTTTGGTGGTGACGTTGGCCGTTGCTGTCGCGGCGCGCCGGGTTGCGCCGAAGCAAACCTCCGAGCCTGCTCCGCATCGTGGTGTCGTGCAGACGGAGGATGAGGTTCACTCCGTGGCGGCTAACGCTGCCAAGCGCCGCGCGGGCCCGCTTAAGGGACAGTAGTCTCTAGTGAAAACCAATTTGGTGCTTTACCGTAGCCGCCGGGTCGGAGCCGGATTGGGTTCTGCAATTACAAGAGATGATCTAATGCCGCGTCGTCGTGTTGCTAAGCGGTCAAAGTTCGAGGCCATCTTCCGGCTATCGACGCTGGATAAGCAGCGGAACGCATGGCTCAGGCTAAATCCAGAAATTGGAAGGAGAAATCAAAAGGAAATAGACAAGTGCCACGCGAAGATCACCCCGATAACCAACAATTGGCTTTCGGCGCGCGAATGCGTACCCGATCTCAGCGGCGGTGCCGCTATCTACATCTTGGCCATCCAAAATGGCTAGCATGGCGCGCTTCTCTGTTAATTTGAAAGGATCCACCGCCTGGTAGCCCAATGAGGCCACGCATTTATCTGTCCGCTATCCCGGACGCGCTCGCACGCGTTCTAGCCTAATCCACGACGGTGGCAGGGGGCAGCACTTGAAAGTATCTCACCACCGCTTTCTCTAATGAAGAACTCCACTTGCAAGTTCACAGTCAATCCCACGTTATCTGAGGAAAGTCGCGTTCCGAAAGAAGCTCACCACGTCGGCTATCTCAGCAGCCTTAGTCATTGTGTTTCTCCGTGATTTTTGCCTTGGCTTTGGCAGAAGGATTTAAGCAGACCGTCCACGACAAAGCCGCTGACCCAAAAGACCCTGTTTTATATAGGGACAAAATAATCGGTCTGTTCAGTTTTCTGTTTCTAATTATCCCTTTCTATCAAGGGACCATCCGGTTCTACGGTCACTTCTATAGTGATACCGGCGCGCTGCCCAATCATTATTCCTTCTACATAATGTTCGACAGTCTAGCTTTTTTGTGTGAGGCGGCCCTTTTCTTTCTAATGTCTCGCGCGCTATCGCCTGTCCATTGGGTTACGTTTTACGGAGCCGTAGTGACACTCCTTTGGTTCGATACAGTGTGGGTTTGGGCGACTACGGAATTGCACTCCAATCAACCACCTGCAATCTGGGTAGTGTTGAACCTTATTTTTGGCGCCGCAGCTATGGCGATGATTTTCGCACGGAGCAAGCTTTCCAACGAGACTGCAGTAAGAATCGGTTTCGTCAGCCTTCTTGCACGCACGATTTCAGATTACACGTTCAGCTGGAATTTCTATTTTCCGTAAAGGCCACATTCGACGCGTAGCCAAGTCACAATGTCCCACTTGTAAAATTTTTCATCGACCGTTGACAGGTAGCCACGAAGCAGTTCACCTAATTCTGCACCTGTTGATTTTTTCTGAAAGGTGCGTCCATGCCGATTGATCGACAGTCGCCTGATGGATTGTTCCTGAAATGGGGCCGATTACGATTGGAACGTTCGGCATCCCGGTCACTACTACGGTTCTTATCATGATGCGGACAACTATGCTTTTGAGACTTGGATTTCTTATGTGCATAGTTTGCTTGATAAAAGGACCAGCGATGGCTGCACCACCCCCTGCGAATATTGCAAAGACCGTCACATTTGTCTTTCTGGCGGACGATAAGGGTGAGCCGCGAATCCAGAATGATGCTCCAATCGCAAACGGAACTGGTTTTTTTGTAGTCGTTTGAGAATGAAAATGGCCCCGGCGGCCATGGCTATTTAGTAACTGCGAAGCATGTCCTAAAGAATGAAAATGGCGAGTATTTCAAACGGATCTTCGTCCGACTTAACGATAAGAAACAAGGTTCGGGGTTTATAT
>DASZCJ010000023.1:0-2076 GCA_035943155.1 Xanthobacteraceae bacterium
GCGCTGGCCGAAACTCGCGCTGGCCGTTGATGAAAAGAAGGTCAAATGGCGCCAGCGGCCGGGTCTCAAGGCCGTTGACCATTTGCCGGTCACGATCGCTCACTAGGCCGAACTTTTCACTGTCTTCGACTTGAAAGTTGAGTCGGGACAGGGCTTTGGGTGATGTTTCTGGGAACCATTGTGTCCATGTAGCCCTCTTGCGATTGGCCGCGAACAGTGATTCCTGGCGGCCATGTTCATCGACACCATTCCGAACCGGAAATCGCCGCCGGCGGTTCTGTTGCGCGAGAGCTATCGCGAGGGTGGGCGCGTCAAGAAGCGCACGCTGGCGAATTTGTCGAAGCTGCCGCAAGCGCTGATTGCAGGCATTGCGGCGCTGCTTGATGGCGGCAAGGTCTCGGGTAAACGCGCAGCAGAGCCCGGCTTCGAGATTGTTCGCAGTCTGCCGCACGGCCATGTGGCTGCGGTGCAGGCCATGATCCGCAAGCTCGGGCTCGAACGAACGTTGCAGGGCGGAACTGGCGTCGACAAGCGCGTGCGCAATCTGATTGAGGCGATGATCATTCAACGGATCATCGCACCGGGGTCGAAGCTCGCCTTCCACCGCGCCCTGGCGCCGGCGACGGCAACCTCCAGTCTGGCGCTGTCGGTCGGTCTCATTGATGTCGCCGAGCGCGAGGTATACGCCGCGCTCGACTGGCTGATCGAGCAGCAAACGCGCATCGAGGCGGCGCTGGCCAAGCCCGGCTACAGCCGGGATCATCGGCCCGACCGTCCGCAGATCGTGTACGGATTGCTGTGCGCACCTGACGGCACGCCAGTGGCTGTCGAGGTGTTCGAGGGTAACACCAGCGATCCGCAAACGATCCGTGAGCAGATCGACAAGCTCAAGCGTCGCTTCAAGCTTTCACACGTGGCGCTGGTCGGCGACCGCGGCATGATCACCTCGGCGCGGATCACCGAGGAGCTAGCGCCGGCCGGGCTCGATTGGATCAGCTGCCTGAGGGCACCGCAGATCGCCGCGCTCGCCGCGGACACTGGGCCGTTGCAATTCTCCCTGTTTGACGACCGCGACCTGGCCGAGATCAGCTCGCCCGACTTTCCCGGCGAGCGGCTCGTTGCCTGCCGCAATCCGGCGCTGGCCAAGGAGCGCGCGAGGAAGCGCGAGGAGCTTCTGCAGGCGACCGAACGTCGGCTGACCCGCATTGCCAATGAGGTGCGACGCAAGCCCGCAAAGCATGATGCCGGCGTGATTGGGCTCGCGGTCGGAGCCGTGATCGACAAGCACAAGATGAAGAAGCACTTCGCGCTCGATATTGCCAATGGCCGCTTCACGTTCCACCGCAGGCAGGAGGAGATCGCAGCCGAGGCGCGGCTCGACGGCATCTATGTGATACGCACCAGTCTGCCGGCGGACAAAATCGGTTCCCAGGCCGCGGTGGCGGCGTACAAGAACCTGGCGCTGGTCGAGCGGGCCTTCCGCACGCTGAAAGGTGTCGATCTGCAGGTGCGGCCCGTGCACCATTGGCTCGAGCATCGCGTGAAAGCGCACGTCTTCCTGTGTATGCTTGCCTACTATGTCGAGCACCACATGCGCAACGCGCTGGCGCCGATCCTGTTTGCTGATCATCAGCCAGAGGCCCGCGAGCGCGCCTCGATCGTGGCGCCGGCACAGCCATCCCCCGCGGCAGTCGAGAAATGCACCAAGCGGCGCGCTGTCGACGGTACCCCAATCATGGCCTGGCACGATCTCATCGGTCAGCTCGGCACACTGACGATCAACGAGGTGGCGCTGCCGCTCGGCGAGCGCCGTACAATCCAGATGCTTGCCCGCCCAACCGCCCTGCAGCAACAGGCCTTCGCCCTGCTCGGTGTGCCGCCTCCTCGTGTCCAGTAGCCGACCGCACGAGCGAAAAAGAATGCGAGTCGGATCAGCCGGTTAGGCGTGTGCCAAGTGAAAAGTTCGGTTTAGACTGGCCGGGGTCTGTCCTCCTGCAGAGCGTTTCTGCACGGCCAAGCCCCATAGCTGCCAATCGGCGGCAAAATTTGCCGTAACGCACAACGCGGGGTAGGAGG
>DASZCJ010000024.1:0-7734 GCA_035943155.1 Xanthobacteraceae bacterium
TGCAGTCGCTGCCTGCTCACTATCCGGGCTGTCCGAAGGGCCGCCTGCGGCATCGCGCGCTTGATGACGCGCTTGGCCCAGTCCTTCATTGAGCCGCTGGAGTCTCGCGGAGAGAGCGGCTTCATCGGTTCGTTGCTTGCCCCGGTCGCCGTTTTCGCGCGCGTCGCTCATGCTCTCGACACCCGCGGCTTGTAGCGATCGCGGCCTGCGCGCACCTTAAAGCCGCGCGGACCATACTGACCGGAGTCCGGCAAGTCAAGAAAACGCCGACCTCGGCTAGCGCCTTGAAACAACAGCGGATATGCCATCTCCGCGGGCATGTCCGCAGCCTGTCTGCAGCGTCGTTTCAGCCGCCCTTTGTGCACGCAAAGTCACCCGCGAGTCGCCTGCGGTGCTAGGATGGCGTCGCGACCCAAACATTGGATCGTCCGTGCGCTTTTGCGAGAGGATTTCATCATGATGCGAATTGGCATGGTGCTTGTCGTTGCGGCGGCAATCCTGGGTGGACCGGTGCGGGCAGACCAAGCAATGCCGGACACCGAAGGTGGGCGATATGTCTTCAGCAAGCAGGCCAGTGGTTTTTTGCGCCTCGATACCCAATCCGGTGCGGTTGCGTCATGCAGCGAGCAGCCCGTGGGCTGGGCTTGCCAAGCGGCGCCTGAGGATCGCGCGGTTTTTGAGAACGAGATCGCACGCCTGCAGAACGAGAACGCGGCGCTGAAAAAAATTATCCTTGCGCATGGGCTTTCGCTGCCGTCGGGCGCCGCGACGGAGGCCCCTGCCGCGCAAAACGGGCCCTCCCTGCATCTGCCGAGCGATGCCGATATCGATCGCGCCATCGCCTTCGTTGGCAAAGTGTGGCAGCGCTTCATCGAGGCCGTCGCGCACGCGGAAAAGCAAATCTTCAACAAAAGCTAACTCGCCTTGAGCACGCTCTCCGCCATACACACTGCGCCTGTGGACACGATTGCCACGGCGAGCTTGTCGGTGGAAACATCCGGCGAAGGTTTTTTTGAGATCACTGCCGATGTCGCGCGCTTTCTCGGGCAGATCGGCGCGCGCGACGGTGCCGTGCTCATTTATCTGAAACATACTTCGGCGTCGCTGACGATCCAGGAAAACGCCGATCCCGACGTGCGCACTGATCTGGTCACGGCGCTTCGCCGGGTTGCTCCGGCCGATGCCGGCTGGGTGCACGAAGTCGAAGGGCCCGACGACATGCCGGCTCATGTCAAATCCATGCTCAACGGCGTGTCGTTGCAGGTACCGGTCGGCGCCGGCGAATTGGCGCTGGGCACGTGGCAGGGCATCTATCTTGCCGAGCATCGCACGACGCCCCATCGACGCGAAGTCGTTCTGCAATTCTGCGGATCGTGCGCCGAGCGCTGAGGGAGTGCCATTGAGCGACGCGCAACTTTATTACCTCTTGATCGCCGACGATCATCCGCTGTTTCGCGGCGCGCTGCGCGAAGCGGTCAACGGTCTGTCCGAGCGTATCGAGGTCGCCGAGGCGGGCGCCTTTGAGGAGGTTGTGGAGCGGCTCGAACAAGGCAGCGAGGTGGACTTAATCCTGCTCGACCTGCAGATGCCGGGCGTGCGCGGTTTTTCCGGGCTCATGTATTTACGCGCCCAATATCCAAGCTTGCCGGTCGCTATCGTGTCGGCCAATGACGACCCGGCCGTAATCCGACGCTGCATGGCATTCGGCGCCGCCGGCTTCCTGCCAAAGACGCTCGGTGTCGAGGCGTTACGGAGGGCGATCGCGTGTGTCTTGGCCGGAGAAGTGTGGACGCCGCCAGATGTCGACCTTGCTGGCGACGCGGACGCCGACAACCAGGCCGTGATCAGGCGGCTGGCAACGCTGACGCCGCAACAGGTCCGGGTCTTGATGATGCTTTCCGCAGGGCTGCTCAACAAACAAATCGCCTATGAGCTTGGCGTTTCAGAGGCCACCGTAAAGGCGCATGTATCGGCGATTCTGCAAAAGCTCGGCGTCGAAAGCCGGACCCAAGCCGTCATCGCTGCCACCAAGATCGAATTGGGACAATGGCCGCAGCAATGAACTTCTCGGCGAATAGCGTTAAGCCGGTTGCGCGAGAATAGACGCCGCCTCGCGTTAGCTCATCCGATTGGTGTTATAAACACGCTGGCCGCGGATTAGACATTAGCTCCATGGAAAAATTAGCGAGCGATCCGCAATCGGCCTCGACCACCGTCAGTGGCGCATCCCAGCACAATCTATTTGCTTTGACTCTCGGTAGCGTCGGGGTGGTCTACGGCGACATCGGCACGAGTCCGCTTTACGCGTTCCGCGAAGCGGTACTGGCGGCGCAGGACAGCGGGCCGCTCACACAAACAACCGTACTCGGCGTGCTGTCGCTGATCGTGTGGTCGCTCATTATCGTCGTTACGCTTAAATACGTTCTAATCTTGCTGCGCGCCGACAATAACGGCGAGGGTGGCACGCTGTCGCTCACGGCACTGGCAAGACGTGCGCTCGGCCGACGAACGACTTTCGTGCTCCTATTGGGCACAATTGGCGCCTCGATGTTTCTTGGCGACTCGGTCATCACCCCGGCGATTTCGGTGTTGTCAGCCGTGGAGGGCTTAAAGCTCGTGACCACAGGCGCAGAACACCACGTGATTGTGATCACGCTCGCGATTCTTTTAATGCTCTTCGCAGTTCAACGGCGCGGCACCGCCAGCGTCGCCGCCTTCTTTGGCCCGATAATGGTCGTGTGGTTTGTCGCTATTGCCACCGCCGGCGCCATTCACATTCGCGATAACCCGAACGTGTTGCTGGCAATCAGCCCATATTACGCATTTCAATTTATATTGGCGCATGGCCATATCGGGCTTATCACCTTAGGGCTGGTGTTTCTCGCCGTGACCGGTGGCGAAGCGCTTTATGCCGATCTCGGTCACTTCGGCCGCCGGCCGATCCAAACAGCATGGTTTTTCCTCGTATTACCGTCGCTGCTGGTAAACTATTTCGGCCAAGGGGCGCGGCTGCTTTCCGATCCGGCAGCGATTGAAAGCCCGTTCTACCGCTTAGTGCCCGACGCCCTGCTCCTGCCAATGGTCGTCCTGGCGACCGCCGCCACCGTGATCGCGAGTCAAGCCGTTATTACCGGTGCCTACTCGCTTGTGCGCCAAGCAATCCAACTCGGATTTCTACCGCGCCTGGCGATCACGCACACTTCCGATGCCTATTCCGGCCAAATCTATATTCCCAGGGTCAATACCGCGCTGCTCGTTGGCGTGCTTTTATTAGTTGGCTTGTTCCGCACATCAAGTGCCCTTGCCTCGGCCTATGGCATTGCAGTTGCGACCACGATGGTCGTGGACGGCGTGTTAGGATTTGTTGTCATCTGGAAATTGTGGCACTGGCGCTGGTGGCAGGCCGGGCTTCTCATTGGCCCGCTTGTAATCGTCGACGCGATATACTTCTCGGCTAATCTTCTGAAGATATTCGAGGGTGCTTGGCTGCCATTGTTATTTGGCATCGCCATGGTACTGCTCATCATAACTTGGCGCCGCGGCACCGACATAGTCGCCGGCAAAACCCGCGGATCGGAAGTCAGCCTCGAGACATTAGTGCGCAGCCTCGAACGAAAACCGCCGCATATCGTTCCGGGAACGGCAGTGTTCCTCACCAGCGATCCTAATTACGCGCCAACGGCGCTGATGCACAATCTCAAACACAACAAAATTTTGCACGAACACAATGTGATCCTGACAATCATTACGACCGACACGCCACGCGTGGCCGAGACGGATCGAGTTACAATTACTCAGGTGTCGCCGCGGTTTAGCCGGATTGCTTTGAAATTCGGCTATGTGGAGATACCGAACGTGCCGAAAGCGCTTGCGCTTGCGCGGAAGAAGGGCTGGACCTTCGATATTATGTCGACGTCGTTTTTCCTGTCCCGGCGCGCGCTGCGCCTTGCAGCAAAATCAAGCATGCCGCGATGGCAGGACCGACTATTCATCGGTCTTGCACGCAGCGCGAGCGACGCCACGGACTTCTTTCAAATTCCGACCGGCCGGGTGGTCGAGGTGGGCACACAGGTCGCGGTTTGATATCGAGCGCAATCGAATTTTAGCGATCGGTGGCCGGCGATTTTCCGGAACGCCTCATTAGCTGGCATGTGTCTCGGGGATCGCGGCCGCCTGATGAAACACCATCAGCCAACGGCCATTCCGATTCACGAAGATATTCGTTCCATAATTGTGGCTGCTGCTGACTTCGCCTGACGTCTTTCGTCGGTGTGATGTCTCGATGCCGTGCACCCAGGCCACTGGTCCCCTGATATTGACCTTATTCACGCGCGTAGACACGCGGAACTCGTCAAATGTAGGCCAATACGATTCCCAGTTCCGTTTAATCGCCGTCCATCCCATGTACACATGGGGATCGGACGGCGGAGCGATTAGCATGTTGTCTGGCGCACAAGTCCACACTGTTTCCATTGCGCGCAAGTCGCGCGCCGATAATGCCTCGTAATAGGCATCGTTACACGCTTTGATATTTTTTATTTCGGTCGAAGGTTTTTTCGACGAGCGTTTCGGCATGATGAGGTTCACTCCGCCGCGACGCGCTGCACGCGCCACAGCGACATCAAAGCCCGCAGCGATGCCGGCTTGATCGGCTTGTTGAGAATATGCGCGCCTTCGGTGCGGGCCCGTTCGCGGATGTGCAGCGAACGGTCGGCGGTGATCAGGATGGCCGGGATATCGCGTGCGATCGGACCGCCCCGGCGGCGGAGCTCCTTGATGGCGCCAAGCCCGTCACCGCTGTCGAGATGGTAGTCGACCAGCAATCCGTCCGGCTCCAATCCGCTTGCCGCAAGCGCCGCCATTGCTTGCGCGAGGCTGATGCCCTTGAGCACGCGGCAGCCCCAGCCGTTAAGAAGCGTTTCCATTCCATTGAGAATGGCGGGCTCATTGTCGATGCAAAGCACGACCATTCCATCGAGTCGTCCGGGCTCAACGCGGGAATCGGCCAGCGGTTTGAATGCTGACGCGATCCCGGCGGCGCGCGGGACTTCGACCGAGAAGCGAGAGCCACCGCCGACCTTCGATGTCAGCGCTAAGTCGCAGTGCAGGAGCCGCGCAATACGTTCGACAATCGACAGCCCGAGGCCGACGCCGCGAGCGACCCGCGCCCCTTGATCGAGGCGATGGAATTCCCGAAACACCGCGCGCTGTTTGGTCTGCGGAATGCCGATGCCGGTGTCATAGACTTCGATGCGCAGCCGGTCGCCGCGGCGCCGGCAGCCGACCAGAACGCGACCGGCGGGCGTATATTTGATCGCGTTCGAAATGAGGTTTTGCAAAAGCCGCCGCAGCAGCCGCCGGTCGCAGCGTATCTGTAGCGAGCAGGGCATGACGATAAATTCGAGACCCTTCTCGCGGGCGAGCGGCGCGAATTCGACTTCCAGGCGGTTTAGCAACTCATCGATGCGAAAGTCGGCAAGCTCCGGCTTCATGGCGCCAGTGTCGAGACGGGAAATATCGAGTAGCGCCGAGAAGATCTCTTCAACCGCTTCAAGCGAAGCGTCGATGTTCTCAATAACAGCGGCATGCTCGCCCGCGCTTTGTCGCTCGATCAGGCTCGTCACATAGAGCCGAGCCGCGTTGAGCGGCTGCAGAATGTCGTGGCTTGCCGCGGCGACAAACCTGGTCTTCGACACATTGGCTTCGTCGGCCGCCGCCTTGGCGCGTTCGAGCGCAGCGTTGAGCCGCGTCAGCTCTGCGGTGCGTTCGCGCACCCGCCGCTCCAAGGTTGCATTCGCGCGCTCCAGTGCCTCGGCCGCTTGCACGCTCGGCGTGATATCGGTGAAGGTGGTCACCAAGCCGCCGTCGGGCATGCGGTTGGCGCGCACCTCGATAACAAGATTGCTTCCCGCCACGCGCTCCAAGAAAGGCTCGGCATCGGCAGTATATTTAGCGACGCGCTCGGCGATGAATTGGTCGACGCCGGCGTGTTGACCGCTCTGCTGCGCGATATGACGCAAGATGTCGCGGAGCGCGATCCCGACGCGGGTCAGTTCGTGCGGCAGGTCGAGGATTTCGCCAAACTGCCGATTCCAGCAGACCAGCGCTAGCTCCTTGTCGAAGACGGCTATGCCCTGGCGGACATGATCGAGCGCGGTCTGCAGGATCTCGCGGTTGTAGTGAATTGCCGCGCTGGCATCGTCGAGCAGTTTGAGCGCCGCCTTGGTCGAGACGGTCCGCTTGCGCAACAGCAGTGACAGCACGAGCCGCGACGACGCCGCGCCGATGGCCGAAGCGAGCAAATATTCGGCGTATTGCAGGAGCTCAAAGTCGGCTTCGGAGGCCGGATCGAGATCGATGCGGCGCGTTGCGGTGAAGCTCGCGAAAGAGCTGCGCGTGCGCTCCTCGCCGAGATAGCGCGACACCGTCGTGATCAAGTCTTCCACGCTGACCGATGCGCGGCGCAGACGAAAGCCCGGCGCCATCGGGCCAAGGATGGGCGCAAGCGTCGGCGGCGCGAATAGATCGCCTTGCACGCGCTCGATCGCGGTTGGTCGACGCGCCAATGAGCAGCCGATATAGCAGGCGATATTGGCGGCGAGGCTGAACAGCACTCCATGGACGAGCGGCGGTAAGTCGAGGCCGAACAGCGCTTCGGGCCGTAAAAAACTCGCGCCCCAAGGGCCCTCGGCCAGTATTTGCGCGCTCACGATACCGGCAGCGGACATGCTCGGGAGCAACAATGTATAGCCCCAGACCACGACGCCCGCGCTCATGCCGGCAATCGCGCCGAACGAAGTGCCGCGCCGCCAGATCAACCCGCCGAAGAAGGCCGGCGCCAACTGCGCGACTGCGGCAAACGACAGCAAGCCGATCGCCGCAAGCTGCGCCTCGCCGGCCGACCGGTAATAGGCATAGGCGAGAAACAAAATGGCGAAAATCGCGATACGTCGCGTCGTCAAGAGTTGGGCGCCGGCGTCGGTTGCCTCTGTGGCAAGGGTCCCGCGGCGCTTGAGCGCAAGCGGCATCACGATGTCGTTCGACACCATAATGGCAAGCGCCACCGTCTCGACGATGACCATCGCGGTCGCCGCCGATAAGCCGCCGATGAAGGCGACGAGCGTAATCAATTGGGAATGGGCTGCGAGCGGGAGCGCCACCACGAACATATCGCTATCGACGCGTCCGGCCGGGAAAGTCAGCAGGCCGGCCATCGCGATCGGCAGCACGAACAGATTGATCAGCACCAGATAGAGCGGAAACAACCAGGCGGCGCGACGGATTTCGGATTCCGTGTGGTTCTCGACTACCGTCACATGGAATTGACGCGGCAACAGCACGATCGCAAATAGCGACAGCACGGTCATCGCGCAGAACGAGGCGAATTGCGGTGCCCGCGTGAGGACCGACGCGGTGTTTGCGTGGTCGAGTGCCTGGCTCAACAGGGCCGTAGGGCCAGGGAAGACAATAAAAGTCACAAAAATTCCGACGCTCAAGAAAGCGATGAGCTTCACCACCGACTCGGTGGCGATCGCCAACATCAGGCCATCTTGATGTTCGGTCGCATCGATGTGCCGCGTGCCGAACAGAACGGCGAAAGTCGCCATCGCCAGCGCAACGAAGAGTGCGAGGTCGCCGAACAGTGGCGCCGCCGCGGCGCCTGGCGCGGCCTCGGCCAGGATCGTGGCAACGGAAGACGAAACCGCTTTGAGCTGCAGCGCGATGTAGGGGATC
>DASZCJ010000025.1:0-10058 GCA_035943155.1 Xanthobacteraceae bacterium
CTTTTTGATTGTGAGGGTACACGGCGTCACGCATCCCAGTCCGTTACTGGTATGAACCTCAGCGCCGCTCGGCGTAACAGTGGCGCATGCACCGCATAGGACGGCGAGCCCGATCACCAGAGCGATACGCATAAGCCCCCAAAACTCAGCGTCATATTATTTCGCAACCAATGCGGGAAGGCAATCGGAGGCTACCAAGCATTGGTTGCCCCGCAATGAGCACGTTATAATGCAACTAGCTTTTGGGGGCTAAGTGAGCGAGGACGTCGAACCCATACGATTGACGGATGAGCAGCGGCTCGACTGGCTGCGGCTCATCCGATCTCAGAATGTCGGTCGGCGGCGCGCGCGCCGCGCTCGCGGCCTTGCCGACGCTGGCCCGCCGCGGCGGCGGCACGAGCACGCCGCAAATCTGTTCGCACAACGATGCGGCGCGCGAGATCGAGGCCGCCGCCAAGCTCGGCAT
This sequence comes from Xanthobacteraceae bacterium, assembly GCA_035943155.1. GTDB lineage: Bacteria > Pseudomonadota > Alphaproteobacteria > Rhizobiales > Xanthobacteraceae > BOG-931. The sequence continues at coordinate 467 of DASZCJ010000025.1, forward strand.
TGCGCGTCGCCCTCGGCGAGGCCGCTTATCCGCGCCGCCTACAAATGATCGACGATGCGCCGCCGCTCGTCGCGATCCGCGGCGAGGCGAGCGTGCTGAACTTGCCGCTGGTCGCGATTGTCGGCTCGCGCAATGCGTCCGCAGCCGGGGTGAAAATCACCGAACGGCTGACCCGCGGCCTATGTGCAGCGGGATTTGCCGTCGCGTCTGGTCTCGCGCGCGGCATCGATGCTGCCGCGCATCGCGCCAGCGTTCGCAACCGGTACGGTCGCGGTTCTTGCCGGCGGACAAGACCGGATCTATCCGCCCGAACATATCGATCTTCTCGACGACATCCTGACCACCGGCGCGGCGCTTACTGAAATGCCGCTCGGCTGGGAGCCGCACGCGCGGGATTTTCCGCGCCGCAATCGATTGATCTCGGGCCTATCGCTTGGAGTCATCATCGTCGAAGCCGCCAAGCGCTCGGGCTCGCTGATCACCGCGCGCTTTGCGCTTGAGCAAGGCCGCGAAGTCTTCGCGGTGCCGGGCTCACCGCTCGATCCGCGCGCGGAAGGCACCAACAGCCTTATCAAACAAGGCGCGACCCCGGTCACCGAAGCAGACGACATTATTTCCGTGCTGCGCCCAATCATGGGTACCGAACTACCGGTGCAGGAACAGGATTCCGAGGATGAAGAAAAGGCGCAAGCCGCAGATCCGCAGCACGACGATCGGACGCGGATCGTTGCGCTATTGAGCCCGACGCCGGTTTCGATCGACGATTTGATCCGGCTGTCCGGTACTTCGCCGCGCGTCGTGCGGATGGTGCTGTTGGAATTGGAAATTGCCGGCCGCATCGAGCGCCATGGCGGCGGGTTGGTTTCTATCCTTTAACGCCTTTTGCGTCTTTGACGCCTGCCTTTAGCGTTTGGCGTGCTCATCGTTGACGTGCTCATGGGCCTCAAGCTGCGCCATTTCCAGGATCTGGCTTAACGTCTCGAGCCCGTTGCGCCGAGCCAGTTCGGCGAGCTCCCGCGTTAACGCGGCAATGTATTGCGCCGCCTTGTCCGGCGTTTCCTCGCTCGTTGGCGCGTCCATTTCCGCCCCTGCGATATGAGCGCCGCTTATTGGCGCCATGCGATCGCTCGCATGGGGCTGCCGTTAAACCCGCGCACGGTTGGCATTTTGGCCCTAAAGGGCTACTATACTTTAACGTTACAATTGGCAATATTGCAATCATTGCGTGTACCGCGTGTAAGCGCGCCGCGCCCTGATTACTCCCCAATGCAGCAGTAATTGCGCAGCGCCTTCCACCGGTAACGATTTGACAGGCAGGGATGCATTACCCATGTTCCCGGCGGCCTGCACAGCTGCCAATCGGGCGTAAAATAGGTAAAAGGCCACAAAAATCATTGGGTTAACATGGATCTTGTACTGGTGGAGTCGCCCGCCAAGGCGAAGACGATCAATAAATATCTGGGTAAGGGCTACGAAGTCCTGGCCTCGTTTGGCCATGTCCGTGACCTGCCGGCCAAGAGCGGTTCGGTCGATCCCGATGCCGATTTCCACATGTTGTGGGAGGTCGATCCCAAGGCGCAGAAACGCCTCAACGACATCGCCCGCGCGGTCAAGGATGCCGACAAGCTGATTCTGGCGACCGACCCCGACCGCGAGGGCGAGGCGATCTCCTGGCACGTATTGCAGGTGCTCAGGGAGAAGAAGGCGCTCAAATCGCAGCCGATCGAGCGGGTGGTGTTCAACGCCATCACCAAGCAGGCGGTGACGGAGGCGATGGCGCATCCGCGCAAGATCGATCAGGCCCTGGTCGACGCCTATTTGGCGCGGCGTGCGCTTGATTATCTCGTCGGTTTCACGCTGTCGCCGGTGCTGTGGCGCAAGCTACCAGGAGCGCGTTCGGCCGGCCGCGTGCAGTCGGTCGCGCTGCGGCTCGTTGCCGACCGCGAGCTCGAAATCGAGAAATTCATTCGTCAGGAATATTGGTCGCTGGTCGCTACGCTGGCGACGCCGCGCGACGAAACCTTCGAGGCCCGTCTGGTTGGCGCCGACGGCGAGAAGCTGCAGCGTTTGGACATCGGCTCCGGAGCAGAGGCGCAAGCATTCAAGCAGGCCCTCGAAACCGCCGCCTTCACCGTCGGTTCCGTCGAAGCCAAGCCGCTTAAGCGCCATCCCTACCCGGCGTTCACCACGTCCACGTTGCAGCAGGAAGCAAGCCGCAAGCTCGGCTTTGCGCCAGCGCACACGATGCGCGTGGCGCAGCGGCTCTATGAAGGCGTCGACATCGGCGGCGAGACGATCGGTTTGATCACTTACATGCGAACCGATGGCGTCGAGATGGCTGAAGAAGCGATCGTCGCCATCCGGCGCGCGATCGAAACCGATTACGGCCGCAATTACGTCCCCGCGGCGCCGCGCCGCTATCAGACCAAGACCAAAAATGCGCAGGAAGCGCATGAGGCCATTCGTCCGACCGACGTTGCCCGCAGTCCGCAAGATGCCAAACGCTTCCTCGATCAGGATCAGGCCAAGCTTTACGAATTGATCTGGCTGCGCAGCGTAGCCAGCCAGATGGAATCCGCCGAGCTGGAGCGCACTACGGCCGAAATCGATGCCAATGTCGCGGGGCGACGACTCGAATTGCGCGCCACCGGCACGGTCGTGAAGTTCGACGGCTTCCTTACGCTCTATCAGGAGGGCCGCGACGAAGATCCCGAAGATGAGGAGGCGCGGCGGCTGCCGCAAATGGCGGCCGGCGAGCGGCTCGCCAAGAAGGCGATCGCGGCCGATCAGCATTCCACCGAACCGCCACCGCGCTATTCGGAAGCCTCGCTGGTCAAACGCCTGGAAGAGCTCGGCATCGGCCGGCCCTCGACCTATGCGTCGATCTTGCAGGTGCTCAAGGACCGCAAATATGTCCGGCTCGACAAACGGCGGCTTTATCCAGAGGATCGCGGCCGCATCGTCGTCGCTTTTCTGGAGAGCTTTTTCGCCAAATACGTCGAATACGATTTCACGGCGCGGCTCGAAGAGCAGCTCGATTTGATTGCGGAACGCGAAATCAACTGGCGCGACGTGTTACGCGACTTTTGGCGCGATTTCATCGCCGCGGTCGACGAGACCAAAGACTTGAAAATATCCGCGGTGATCGACGCACTGGACAGCCTGTTGGCGCCGCATCTATTTCCGCCGCGGACCGACGGCAGCGATCCGCGGCCGTGCCCAACCTGCGGCAACGGCCGTCTGTCGCTCAAGCTGAGCAAATACGGCGCCTTCATCGGTTGCTCGAATTATCCCGAATGCCGCTACACGCGCCCGTTATCGGTCCCCGCCGATGGCTCAGGCGAGATCGGCACCAAAGTTCTCGGCTTAGATCCCGAAAGCGGCTTGGAAGTAACGCTGCGCAGCGGCCGGTTCGGCCCATATTTGCAACTTGGCGAAGCAGTCAATGGTGAGAAGCCGCGCCGCGCCGGGCTGCCGAAGGGCACTGCGCCCGATCAGATCGACCTGCAGCGCGCGCTTGCCTTGCTTTCGCTGCCGCGAGAAGTCGGCCGGCATCCCGAGGATGGCGAGCCGATCCGTGCCGGCATCGGCCGGTTCGGGCCTTACGTGCAGCACGGCAAGACCTACGCCAATCTCGAGTCACCGGAGGAGGTCTTTACCATCGGCCTTAATCGCGCGGTGACGCTCATCGCCGAGAAGCTGGCCAAAGGCCCGCGCGGGCGACGCTTTGGCGCCGATCCTGGCCGGCCGCTTGGCGATCATCCGGTCAAAGGCGGCGCAGTTACGGCGAAGAACGGCCGCTACGGCCCCTATGTCAGCCACGAAGGCGTCAACGCCACGCTGCCGGCGGACAAGACGCCGGAGACGGTCACGCTCGATGAAGCGGTGGCGCTGATCGATGCCCGAGCGGAGCGTAATCCGCCAGCGCCGCACGCACGGCCGCGCCGGGCCAAGCGACCGTCGCCGGGCACCGCGCGGCATATCAAAGCATCGTCGAAGCGACCTGGCGGAGCAGCCACAAAGCGACGACCCCCACAAACGCCACGCAAGACGACGCAAGCCGCCGAATAGAATAATTGTCTTGCCGCGTTATCTTGCCGTGGGCCGACGGCCAATCGGCCGGCGCGGCTCACGAGAGTCCATGAGACGCCTGCCCTCACGCGAGGAACTTGTCGACTTTATCCGCCAACACAGCGGCAAAGTCGGCGTCCGCGAGATTGCCCGCGCTTTTGGCGCGAAGAATGCCGACCGCGCCGCGCTCAAGCGCATGCTGCGCGAACTCGCCGACGAAGGCCGCATCGATCGGCAGCGCAAACGACTGCATCACGCCGGCACTTTGCCGCCAGTCGTCCTCGCCGACATTACCGGCCACGACAGCGACGGCGAACTATTGGCGCGGCCGACCGAGTGGGACGAAGAGGTCCACGGCGCGGCCCCCGTCATCCATATCGTCACGCCGCGCCGCGCCAGCCCCGGTGAAACCGCCGGCGTCGGCGACCGCGCGCTCATTCGCATCGAGCGGACTGCGCAGGAGGAAACGAGCGGGCGGGTCATCAAACTTATCGACCGAGCCAAGCATCGGGCGCTCGGCATCTTTCGCGGCCTCGCCGGCGGTGGCGGTCGCCTCGTGCCAATCGACAAAAAGCAACTCGGCCGCGAGCTTGCCATCGCCGCGGATTCGACTGCGGGCGCCGTCGATGGCGACCTGGTCGCGGTCGAGGTGGCGCGGCAAGGCCGATTGGGCTTACCGGCCGGTCGGGTCGTCGAGCGGCTTGGCTCGCTCAAAACCGAGCGCGCTGTCAGCCTGATCGCCATCCATGCGCACGACATTCCCGATGTTTTCACGTCTGCCGTATTGGCCGAAGCCGAAGCGGCGCGCGCGCCCTCCCCGGCGGATCGCGAGTACTCGCGCGACGACTGGCGTGATGTGCCCTTCGTCACCATCGATCCGCCCGATGCCAAGGATCATGACGACGCGGTACATGCGAAGCCCGATCCCGATCCGCGCAATCCGGGCGGCCACATTGTCAGCGTGGCGATCGCCGACGTCGCGCACTATGTGCGGCCGGATTCGCAGCTCGATCGCGAGGCAGTGCGGCGCGGCAACTCGGTCTATTTTCCCGATCGCGTTGTGGCGATGCTGCCGGAGCGCATTTCCAACGATCTATGCTCGCTGCGGCCGAATGTGGATCGGGCGGCGCTGGCGGTGTGCATGGTGATCGGCGCCGACGGCCGCAAGCGCTCGCATAGCTTTCATCGCGTATTGATCCGTTCGGCGGCGCGATTGAGTTACGAGCAGGCGCAGCTCGCGGTTTCGGGCCGCACCGACGAAATCACCGAACCGATCGTCGATAAAATTCTCGCACCGCTTTACGCCGCCTATCGGGCGGTACTGCGCGCCCGCGAGCAGCGCGGGCCGCTCGATCTCGAAATTCCCGAACGCAAGATCGTCCTCAAATCGGACGGCACTGTCGATCGCGTGATCATGCCGCCGCGGCTGGAGTCGCACCGCTTGATCGAGGAATTCATGATCCTCGCCAATGTCGCAGCCGCGGGAACCTGCGAGCACGCCAAGGTACCGCTGATCTATCGGGTGCACGACGAGCCCTCGCCGGAAAAACTCAATGCGTTGCGCGAGTTTCTCGCGACCCTCGACATATCATTGCCGAAAGGCGAAACGCTTCGCCCCGACGGATTCAATCGCATCTTGGCGCGAGTCAAAGGCCGCGATGTTGAACGGCTCATCAATGAGGTGGTGCTACGCACGCAGGCGCAGGCCGAATATTCGTCGCAGAATTTCGGACATTTCGGCCTCAATCTGCGCCGCTACGCCCATTTCACCTCGCCGATCCGCCGCTATGCCGACCTCATCGTCCATCGCGCGCTCATTCGCGCAGTCAAGCTCGGCAGCGACGGACTGCCGGAGGGTGTCGATGCGCGCGGGCTCGCCGAGATTGCCGCAAGCATTTCGGCGACCGAACGCCGCGCCATGAAGGCCGAGCGCGAAACCACCGATCGGCTGATTGCGCATTTTCTGGCCGACCGCGTAGGCGCAATTTTCGACGGACACATTTCCGGCGTCACCCGCGCCGGCCTGTTTGTCGAGCTCGACGAAACCGGCGCCGACGGGTTTATCCCGGCGCGGTACATCGGCGAGGAGTATCTTCGGTTTCAGGAGACGGCGCGCGCCTTCGTCGGCCGCTCGGCAACGCATCGTCTCGGCGACCCCGTTACGGTCGAACTGGTCGAGGCGGCGCCGGTCGCCGGCGCGCTGCGCTTTCGGCTGGTTGATCAGCAGGCGGGCCGGCGCGACGGCGCCGCAAAGCGCTCTGGACATCCACCGCGTCAAGCGGCGAAATCCAGACGCGGTCGACAATCCCGTTCCCGCCGTTAAATAGATCCTCCATGGACGATGATTTGAGCGTGATCACTGGCGGCAGCGCGGCCGATCGCGCCCAGCGGCTCACGCGCAGCATGCGCGACCAGTCGTTTCCCAATGTCAAACCGCGGGACTCGGCGACGCTGATCTTGGTCGACCACGCCGCAAAAGTGCCGAAAGTCCTGTTAGGGCGCCGCCATGCGCGCCACCGCTTTCTGCCGGGTAAGTTCGTCTTCCCCGGCGGGCGCATCGAACCCGCCGATCGGCTGATGGCGGTCGCGACGGCACTGCACGAGCATCACGCCAATAAGCTGATGCAACGTGTGCGGCGGCCGAGCATGGCCAAGGCGGCAGCCTTTGCGCTCGCTGCGGTGCGTGAAACTTACGAAGAAACCGGGATCATGCTCGGCAGAGCCGCGAGCGGACCCATGTACGAACCCATGCGCGTGCCGCCTGGACCCTGGGAGGCCTTTGCCCGCGCGGACATCGCGCCCGATCTGAGCGCGGTCCATTTTATCGCGCGCGCCATTACGCCGCCGCGACGGCCGCTGCGCTTCGACAGCCGCTTCTTCACCGCCGACGTTGCGGCGATTGCGCGCCGTGACGATGGTTTCGTCGGTCCTGACAAGGAGCTCGTCGAACTGGTCTGGCTTCCCATTACCGAAGCGCGGCGGCTCGACATGCCAGGTATTACGGCGGTGGTGCTGGAAGAATTACAGGACCGGATCGCGGCTGGGATGAGCCACGATCATCCGGTGCCGCTCTATCGCATGCTCAACAAGCGTTTTGTGCGGGAAATTCTTTGAAAGATTGCTGCAATCCAACGGTTTCCGGAGAACGGCTTTCTTGACAATCCCGGCCTCCTGACTAGCTTGCGCCCAACGCCGCAATCCTGAGGGTCTTATGGCCAAGAACACCACGATAAAAGTCAAACTCGTATCCAGCGCGGATACCGGTTTTTATTACGTGACGCGGAAGAATTCGCGCACCATGACCGACAAATTAGTAAAGAAGAAATACGATCCGGTCGCCAAGAAACACGTCGAATTTCGCGAATCCAAGATCAAGTAGAATCAAGTAGGACGACGTTCCCCGTCATCCTGAGGTGGCCGCGAAGCGGCCCTCGAAGGATGCGCGGCCCGGGCCGTCGCCCTTCGAGGCTCGCTTAGCTCGCGCCTCAGGGTGACGGAATACGAAAATGGTGGCCGGCCGGAACGGTGTTATGAGGAGGCCACTCGCACCGCCCCGTGCCGGCCGAACCCCACGGACCCAGGAGATGCGGCGGACCTGAGCATTCCGCAGGGTTATCAATGTATTCGCAAGAGTTTTTCGCGCGATTTCTTCGCGCCGCCGAACTCGCTGCAATAGCCCCATTGATCAGCGAGAAGGCCGTGTCGGAAAGCTAACGGAACCACTGACGAAATCAATAAGGAAAGTCCCGCCGTAGGGCGCCGCGCGCCGTCAACCACAAAAATTGTGATTAATTCGCCAGTCAATCCTACGACCGGCAGAGCACTTGCTCACGGATCGCCCAGAAATTGACGGACGGTTTCGATGAACTTGCCGACCGAGATCGGCTTGGAGAGATAGGCTTCGCAGCCGCCCGCCAGGATGCGCTCTTCATCGCCCTTCATCGCGAAGGCAGTGACGGCCACAATTGGAATGTGTCGTAAATCCTGATCGTCTTTCAGCCGTTTGGTGACTTCCAGCCCCGACACTTCCGGAAGCTGGATATCCATCAAGATCAAATCCGGCCGAAATTTGCGCGCAAGTTCGAGCGCCTCGATGCCATTGCGCGTGCCTACGGGAGCGTAGCCATGCGCCTCCAGAAGATCGTGGAAGAGCTTCATATTGAGCTCGTTGTCTTCCACAATCAGGACGGTTTTGGCCATCCCCGTTTCCTTCCCCGATCTCCCGGCGCAAACTCGCCGGTTGGAAAGAATCACTAGCCGCCAGGAATGGCGGGCCAGCAAAGCTAAAGCATGTTCCTCAAGAGCGCTAACCGGTCTCCCGCCTGCGCAAAGGCTAAGCACCGGTTTATCGTTGCGTTCGACGCCTCGGCGGGCGAAGGCAGGTCCGAAAAGATGGCAAAGCACGCGCCCCATTCGCGAGAAAGCGCCGAAATACTGGCGGTTCAGGCGCTTGCCTTTATTGCCGAAGATAGCGACCGGCTCGCCGGCTTTATCTCGTCCACGGGCATTGCGCCGCCAGCCATTCGCGCGGCAGCCACGGATCCCGATTTTCTCGCCGGCGTGCTCGAACACATGCTCGGCGATGAGACTCTCCTGATCGCCTTTGCCGACAGCGCCGGTATCGATCCGGCCGGCGTCGCCCGGGCTCGTCAGGTCCTCGGCAAAATTTGCGAGCGCGATTTGCCCTAAAGCGAAATGTCACCGTGAGCACATCTTTTTGCCGCGACTGCCTCGCCGATGCCGCGCCCGATGACCGGCGCTGTGCCGCTTGCGGCTCGCCGCGTCTGGCTCGCCATCCGCAGCTCGAGGCGCTCTCGGTCGCGCATATCGATTGCGATGCGTTCTACGCCACCGTGGAGAAACGCGACGATCCCAGCCTCGCGGCAGAACCGGTGATTGTCGGCGGCGGCAGGCGGGGCGTCGTCGCAGCCGCCTGCTACGTCGCCCGCACTTACGGTATTAGATCGGCTATGCCGATGTTCGAGGCATTGCGACGGTGTCCGCATGCCAAAGTCATTCGGCCTAACATGGAAAAATACGCCCGTGTCGGACGCGAGGTCCGGCAAATGATGCTGGCGCTGACGCCGTTGGTCGAGCCGCTCTCGATCGACGAAGCGTTCCTCGACCTCTCCGGTACGGCACGGCTGCATGGGCTTTCCGCCGCCAGGGCCCTGGCGCGCTTTGCCGGCGAGGTTGAGAAGAAACTGCGGATCACGGTCTCAATCGGGCTGTCCTGCAATAAATTTCTGGCCAAGGTCGCATCCGATATCGACAAGCCGCGCGGCTTTGCCGTGCTCGGCGCACGCGATGCGCCGGCTTTCCTGGCGTCCAAGCCGGTCAGCTTCATCTTTGGCGTGGGCGCCGTCAGCGCGGCACGTTATGCGCGCGATGGCTTTAACCGCATTGCTGATCTGCAGCGCGCGGGCGAAATGGAACTGATGCGCCGCTACGGCGAGGAGGGTCGCCGACTGTCACGGCTGGCGCACGGCATTGACGAGCGCAAAGTCGACCCGGCGCGCGA
>DASZCJ010000026.1:0-4364 GCA_035943155.1 Xanthobacteraceae bacterium
CAGCATGCCCGAGGACAGCGCCCCGAGAACGAAATATTTCAGGCCGGCCTCGGTCGAGCGCAGTGAGGTGCGATGACTTGCCGCGACGACATAGAGCGGCAGGCTCATCAGTTCGAGGCCGACGTAAAGCGCGATGAGATCGGCCGCCGAAATCAGCATCAGCATGCCGAGCGTCGACAGCAGGATGAGCACGGAATATTCGAAACGTTGCTCGCCTTCATGCTTGGCATAGTCGAGCGCCATCGCGATCGCGGCGGCAGAGCCCAGCAATGCCAGGATTTTCAGAAAGCGCGCGAAGTCGTCAACAATAAAGCTGCCGCCGAATGTCGTCATCTTACCGGCGGGCAGCAGCGCAACGATTACGCCGGCGATGGCGAGGAGCACAATGGCGGCCGCGTCAACGAAGTGGCCGGTGTCTGCGCGACGAGACACTCCGACAAGCAGCAGCGCCATGGCGCTGATGCCGAGCACGAATTCGGGCAAGAGTGGCAGGAGATTGGGAAGCTGCGCGGCGTTCATTGCCTCACCGTGCCAAGGCCGCGGAATGAACCGCGCCGACTGCGTGCTGATAGTTGTCGATCAGTTGCGCCACTGATGCCGAGGAAATATCGAGGACGGGCTTTGGATAAACGCCAAAGACTATGGTGAGAATGACGAGTGGCGCCATGATCGCGATCTCGCGCCAGCCAATGTCCTTGATATTGAACAGGCTCGGCTTTTCAAGTTTGTCGAAAATTATTTTACGATAGAGCCACAGCGCATAGGCGGCGGACAGGATGGTGCCGATCGTCGCCAGCGTCGCGACCCAAGTGTTGACCCGGAACGTGCCGATCAGGCTGAGAAACTCGCCGACGAATCCGGAAGTGCCGGGCAGTCCGACATTCGCCAGCGTGAATACCATAAACACGAAGGCGTAAAGCGGCATGCGATTGACGAGACCGCCATAGGCGGCGATCGCGCGGGTATGCACGCGATCATAGACGATGCCGACGCAAAGAAATAAGGCGGCCGAGACGATGCCGTGCGATACCATCTGGAAGATGCCGCCGGCGACGCCCTGCGCGGTCACCGCGAAGATTCCCATGGTGACAAAGCCCATATGCGCCACCGAGGAATAGGCGATGAGCTTTTTCATATCCTCCTGCATCAGCGCGACCAGCGAGGTGTAGACGATCGCCACGACGGACAACGTATAGATCAGCGGCGCGAGCTGCGCCGAAGCGTCCGGAAACATCGGCAGCGAAAAGCGCAAGAATCCATAGCCGCCCATCTTCAACAGGATCGCCGCCAGGATGACCGATCCGGCAGTCGGGGCCTCGACATGTGCATCGGGCAGCCAAGTGTGGACCGGCCACATCGGCAGCTTCACCGCGAATGACGCAAGGAACGCGAACCAGGCCCATTTCTGCAGGCTCAACGGGAAGGAATGATGCAGCAGCGAGGCAATGTCGGTGGTGCCCGCCTCCCAATACATCGCCATGATTGCAAGGAGCATCAGCACGGAGCCGAGCAGCGTGTAGAGGAAGAACTTGAAGCTGGCATAGACGCGGCGCGGCCCGCCCCACACGCCGATGATCAGGAACATTGGGATCAGCCCGCCCTCGAAGAACAGATAAAACAGCACGAGGTCGAGGGCGCAAAAGGTGCCGACCATCAGCGTTTCGAGCACCAGAAAGGCAAACATATAATCGCGCACCCGCAGCTGGATCGAGGTCCAGCTTGCCAGGATCGAGATCGGCATCAGCGCCGTGGTCAGCACCACGAACGGCAGCGAGATGCCGTCGACACCCATTGCGTAGCTGATATTGCCGCCGAGCCAGGCATGCTTCTCGAGGAACTGGAAATCCGCCGAAGCCGGATCGAAACGCCAGACCAGGATCAGCGAGATGATGAAAGTGATGAGCGTCGTCCACAACGCCGTCCAGCGCGCATTGCGGATGCCGGCCTCGTCCTCCGGCAACAGCGCGATGAACAATGCGCCGACGAGCGGCAGGAACGTGACGACGGAAAGGATGGGCCAGCTCGCCATCAATGCGCCCCCGCAAACATGAACCAGGTGATCGCCGCAGCAACGCCGATCAGCATGGCAAAAGCGTAGTGATAGAGATAACCCGTCTGCAGCCGGATGACGTTGCGCGTCACGTCGAGCACGCGCATCGACACCCCGTCAGGCCCGAAGCCGTCGATGATGAAACCGTCGCCGCCCTTCCAGAACAGCCGGCCGAGCCACATTGCCGGCCGCACCAAAAGAAAATCGTAGATTTCGTCGAAATACCACTTGTTCAATAGGAACCTGTAGAGCAGGTTCTGGTCGCGCGCCAAAGCCGCCGGAATATCGGGGCGGCGCATGTAGAATTGATACGCCACCAAAAATCCGCCAATCATCATCACAGTGGGCAGCAGCGAGAGCATAAGCGGCAGCTTCTCCGCGCTCTCGAACAGTTTTTCGGCGGGTCCGAGCGTCAACGATTGCCGAAAGAACTCGCCGGCGCCGTGGCCGGTGAATAATGCCAGTGCCGGATAGCCGGCGGCGATCGAACCGACGGCAAGCACCGCCAGCGGAACCAGCATGGTTTTCGAGGTTTCGTGCGCCGCCTCGTAATGCGCGCGGTCGTGCGGCTCACCGTGAAAAGTCTTGAAGATCAATCGCCAGGAATAAAACGCCGTCATGGCCGCAGCGGCGAGCGTCATGATGAAGCCGTAGCTCGCCATCGCGCTGTTGCTCACCAGCGCGGATTCGATAATGGCGTCCTTGGAAAAATAACCGGCGGTGAGTGGGAAGCCGGTCAGCGCCAGCGTGCCGATCACCATCGTGGCGTAGGTGAACGGGAGCTTCCGCCACAGCCCGCCCATTTTGCGCGTATCTTGCTCGTGATGCATCGCAATGATGACCGAGCCCGAGCACAGAAACAGCAGCGCCTTGAAGAAGGCATGCGTGAACAAGTGAAACATGCCGACCGAATAGGCGCCGACGCCCATTGCGACGAACATGTAACCGAGCTGCGAGCAAGTCGAGTAGGCGATGATGCGTTTGATGTCATTCTGCACCAGCGCCACGCTGGCGGCGAATATCGCCGTCGTCGCGCCGATGAAGGTCACAAAGCCGGACGCGTCCGGCGACAATGCGAATAGCGGCGACAGCCGTGCCACCATGAACACACCCGCGGTGACCATGGTGGCGGCATGGATGAGCGCGGAGACCGGCGTTGGTCCCTCCATGGCATCGGGTAACCACGTGTGCAGCAGGAATTGCGCCGACTTGCCCATCGCGCCCATGAACAGAAGCAGGCACACTGCGGTGAGCGCATCGACATTCCAGCTCAGAAAATGAAAGCTCTTGCCGGCCAGCGCCGGCGCCTGCGCGAAAATAGTGTCGAAATCGACCGCGCCGGTGAGATAGAACACCGCGAAAATGCCGAGCGAAAAGCCGAAATCGCCGACGCGATTGACGAGAAAAGCCTTGATGGCGGCGGCATTGGCTTCCGGGCGGTGATACCAGAATCCGATCAACAGATAGCTTGCCAGCCCGACGCCTTCCCAGCCGAAAAACAGCTGCACGAGATTATCCGCGGTCGCCAGCATCAGCATGGCGAAGGTGAAGAACGACAAATAAGAAAAGAACCGCGGCTTGTAAGGATCCTCGTCCATGTAGCCGATGGAATAAATGTGCACGAGCGAGGAAATGGTCGTGACCACGACCAGCATCACTGCGGTTAACGTATCGATCCGCAGCAACCATTCCGAATGCAGATCGCCGAAGGTGATGAACGAGAACAGCGGCACGCGCGCTTCGTGGCCGGCGACTCCGACATCGAGCAAGGCGAACCACGACAGAACGCAGGAGACCACGAGAAAAGTCGACGTGGTGAGTTCGGCGAGCAGCGATCCCGCAGCCGATGGCGCGTGTTCGCGCTCCTCGACGTGGGTATGGGCAAAGGCCGCGTGCGCCGCTTCCGGCGCCGGCGCGGCGCTTGCATGGGCTTCGGCGACCGGCGCGGCGACGTGATTGTCCAGCGGTGGCTCCTCGCCGGGAAAACGGTTGCGCGCGCCAACAAGGGAGATGATGCCTGCGACAACGGCGCCCAGCAGCGGCAATAGAACGATGGCCAGATACATATTAGAGCTCGCCCTGCCACGCGTGAGTCACTCGCGCGCCCACCATTTTTATTTGGCGCATGATCTTTTCCGACCTGCCTTCGCCCGCCGAAGCATCGAACGAAACGACAAACCGGTCCCTGGGCTTCGCGCAGGCGGGAAACCGGTATCCACTTTTTGGGATCATGCGCTCTAGCCCTTCAGTAAATCGATGTCTTCAACCGCGATCGATCCGCGGTTGCGGAAATAGGCGACGAGAATAGCCAGAC